>DATCJQ010000480.1:0-2847 GCA_036562745.1 Flavihumibacter sp. | reverse complement strand
GGCAGAGGGTCATGATATTGCCGATATACTCGGGTTTGGTAATGATCTGTGCTTTGATAAAGGGCTCCTCAATGCGGTCGATCCGGCTGGGATCGGGCATTTCGGTCGGGTTATTCACCACGATTTTTTCGCCCTTGCTGGTATAGGCAATAAAGCTTACGTTGGGAACCGTCGTGATAACGGTTTGGTTGAATTCCCGCTCCAGCCGCTCCTGGATGATTTCCATGTGCAGCATGCCGAGGAATCCGCAACGGAAGCCGAAGCCCAGGGCCTGGGAGGTTTCCAGTTCATAGGTCAGTGAGGCATCATTCAGCTGCAGCTTGTCCATGCACTCACGCAGCTCCTCGAATTGATCGGTTTCCACCGGGAAGATACCGGCAAATACCATGGGCTTCACTTCCTCGAATCCCTTGATCTGCTCGGGGGTGGGATTGGAAGCCAGGGTGATGGTATCCCCCACTTTCACTTCCTTCGCGTTTTTGATACCGGTAATGATATAACCCACATCGCCTGCGGACACTTCTTTTTTCTCGGTCATCTTCAGTTTAAGGATGCCGATCTCGTCTGCAAAATATTCCTGGTCGGTGGAAACGAATTTTACCTTATCACCTTTGCGGATGGTTCCGTTCATGATCCGGTAGTACACGATGATACCCCGGAAACTGTTGAATACACTATCAAAAATCAGTGCCTGCAGCGGTGCATTGGGATCACCGGTGGGCGCGGGAATACGTTCAACAATGGCTTCCAGAATCTTGTCAACGCCCAGTCCCGTCCGGCCGCTGGCCAGCAGGATTTCTTCAGGCTTGCAGCCGATCAGTTCCACGATCTGGTCCTTCACCTCCTCGATCATGGCGCCATCCATATCGATTTTGTTGATAACCGGGATGATCTCCAGGTCATTATCGATGGCCAGATAAAGGTTACTGATGGTCTGGGCCTGGATACCCTGGGTGGCATCCACCAGCAGCAGGGCACCTTCACAGGCGGCCAGCGCACGGCTCACTTCATAACTGAAGTCGACGTGACCCGGGGTATCAATCAGGTTGAGGGTATAATCCTGGTTGTCAGTATGTTTATAGTTAATCTGGATGGCATGACTTTTAATCGTGATGCCTTTTTCACGTTCAAGATCCATATCATCCAGCACCTGGTCCATCATTTCCCGGTCGCTAACCGTGTTGGTACTTTGTAAAAGACGGTCGGCCAGGGTACTCTTTCCGTGGTCAATATGGGCGATGATGCAAAAATTCCGGATATTCTTCATTGATCTGCTTGAATAAGTGGGCAAAATTAACGAAAAGCAGTTGAACCACAGCGTTCATATCCACCTTTAAGTAAACTATTTGGAGTTGGCTTAAAATCGATTAGCTTCGTCGAAAATTTCACAACCTCTATGGAGCTATTAAAAGCCTTTGAACAAGCTGTGGCCGATAGTAAGAACCTGAATGAGCGTCCCAGCAATGAAACCCTACTCCAGCTGTATTCCCTGTACAAACAGGCCACTGAAGGCGATGTAAAAGGCGATGCGCCCAATATGTTTGATTTCGTGGCAAAAGCCAAGTATGAAGCATGGGCTGCCCTGCAGGGTAAAACCAAAGAAGAAGCCCAGCAGGAATATATCGCGCTGGTGCAGAAACTGAAATCCTGATCTTATTACTCCCAGAATTTAGTCGGGTAGGTATTGCATACCGGGGTTTTGTTTTCCTCGTGGAGTGCTAATCCCTTTAGCTGTTCGGGCGAGAGATGGGCTTCCATAGACGGGAATACAATCCGCTCCTCAAACCGTATATGCTGTTCCAGCTGGTTCGCCAGATCTTCGAGCAACCGGTGGGTAATATTGGCCTGCTGCAAATGAGTCATGGCGGTACGCCAGAGCTCGTGATCGCGTTCGATGGCAATGGCCAGGGTTTGCCCTTCGGGGTAGGTTTTCAACAGTGGCAGGATTTCCTTTTCTTCCTGTTGGAAATGTGCCTCAACCTCTTCGTTCCAGCAACGGAGTAAGAAATCGGACATCACAGAAACAGAAGCCTGTTTACTGACTCCCTTTCGGATCAGTAAACAGGCCATTAAAGCTGATTTATGCTGCCTGGATAGAGGCTGCAGGTTTTCCGCTCTTTGCATAGTTTATTTTTTTAAAGCCCTGATGATTGCCTGGAACTCGGCGGCCTGTAAGGAAGCGCCTCCTACCAGTCCCCCATCAACATCCGGCTGGGCAAACAGTTCTTCGGCATTGGCTGCTTTTACGCTGCCACCATAGAGAATAGAAATAGCATCGGCTACTTCCGCACCGTATTTGCCGGCCAGCACCTGGCGGATATGCGCATGCATTTCCTGTGCCTGGGCGGAGCTGGCAGTTTTACCGGTTCCGATTGCCCAGATTGGTTCATAGGCTATGATTACTTTTTTGATTTGTGCTGCATCCAGCTGGAACAGACTTTCTTTCAGCTGCACTTCCACGTATTCGTTTTGCGTATTCGCCTCACGAACAGAGAGGGGTTCGCCGCAGCAGAAAATCGGTTGAATGCCCGCCTCCAGCAACAGATCCAACTTTTCGGCCAACTGCTGATTGGTTTCGTTGAAATATTCTCTTCTTTCACTGTGACCAATTACGCAGAAGGGAATTCCGATGGATTTCAGCATTTCGGCGGAAGTTTCACCGGTATAGGCACCTGATTTTTTATGGTAACAGTTTTGTGCAGACACGAAATAATTTGTGGCACCCGCTACTTTGGAGCCCGCCATGGTCAGATAGGGAAAAGGAACGGCAAAAACGGTGAGCTGGTTCTCCGTCAACGCGATGTTTGCGCCCAGGATTTCGTCCAGTAATTGTTCTCCCTGCTGAAT
>DATCJQ010000477.1:0-15381 GCA_036562745.1 Flavihumibacter sp. | reverse complement strand
TTCCGGCGATGGTCATATCGTTAAACACTGCCTGCACAAAATCTTCGCGACCTATCAATGCCAGATCCGCATCTTCCAGCACTTCGGCATTGTCTTCATAAGCCGTATTTTCTAACAGTGGGATATAACCGAAATAATCGCCGGCGCTGTAAAGGTTGGTGATGTATTCCTTTCCGTCTTCATTAAGCCGGAACGTTTTGACTTTCCCCGCTCTTACATAGTATAGAAATTTGGGTCTTTTCCCCTCGGAATACACCATCTGCCGCTTGCTGAACTGCACGGTTTCATAATCGTTTGGATCGAGTTTGATCATGCCCGATTCCTGCAGGTTGTGCATGAATTCCTTCACGCCTTCTTCTCCCCCGTTGTATTTCTGATGCAGCACATCCTGTTTGCGGAGCCGCACTTCGATGGCGTTCAGCAATTCGATATCGTCAAACGGTTTGGTAATAAAATCATCGGCGCCCATTTCCATGCCGCGGCGGAAATCGCTTCTTTCCACCTTGGCAGTAAGGAAAATAAAGGGAATATGTTCCGTATCGGGATTTTTTCGCAGCAGGTGCAGCACCCCGTAGCCGTCCAGTTCCGGCATCATGATATCACATACCACCAGGTCTGGTTTGAGCTGAAGGGCCAGTTCCACCCCTTTTTTGCCATTTTCGGCGGTGGTGGTCTGATAGCCGCCCAAGGTCAGGATCTCGGCTATATTTTCCCTTATATCGGTATGATCATCAATTATTAAGATATGTTTCATGCCAAACTGTTGAGCTTTTGCGAATCGCACCCCAAATAAACGAAAATGCCCTGACTGAGAAAAATCAGTTACCGGTTTGAGTGGTGTCACCTGCCGCGGCCGCATTGGTGGCTAGTTTCGCCAAAAATCCGATCGATTTGTCTACCATTACTCAACAGGAAACCACCTGTTTCCATTGCGGCGAAACCTGCCAGGAAACCGTTCTCACCCTGGATTCAAAACCTTTCTGTTGCGAAGGTTGTAAAATGGTGTACCAGTTGCTGAATCAGCACGGGCTTTGTGATTACTACGATCTGAACAAAAATCCCGGGCAAAATCAGCGCATCCGCGTAAGGAAAGATAAGTTCGCCTTCCTCGAAGACCCCGCGATTGAGCAGCAGCTCATTCATTTCAAGGACGATGTGCAGACCCATGTCAATTTCTATCTGCCCCATATACATTGCAGTTCCTGCTTATATCTGCTCGAGAACCTGCATCAGCTGAACAGTGGCATCGTAAAGGGCAGCGTGAACTTCACGCGCAAGGAAGTGGATATTGTTTTCCATCATAAGAAAGTATCCCTGCGCGAGGTGGCGGAGCTGCTGGCCGGTATTGGATACGAGCCTTATATCTCTCTGCAGAACCTGAATAAACCCAAACCGCGCCTGCCGCGAACCCTCGTGTATCAGCTCGGGGTGGCGGGATTCTGTTTCGGCAATATCATGCTGATGAGTTTTCCCGAATACCTGGGACTGGAAAAAGCCGATGAACATCTTCAGTATGCATTCCGCTATCTGAACTTTATTCTGGCGCTGCCGGTATTGCTCTTCAGTGCCCAACCTTTTTACGAAAGTGCGTGGAAAAGTCTCAAGCATAAGTTTCTGAATATCGATGCGCCCATCGTACTGGCGATCTGGGTAACCTGGGTGCGCAGTGTGGTGGAAGTGGTTACAGATACCGGAGGGGGTTACTTCGATTCCTTTGCCGGCATTGTTTTCTTTATGCTGATCGGCCGCGTGCTGCAGGATAAGACCTATCAACAACTATCCTTTGAGCGCGATTACACTTCCTATTTCCCCATTGCTGTAACCGTTTTGAAGGGCGAAGAAGAGATTCCCACGGCACTACCCAATATCAAAGCTGGCGATACCCTGCTGATACACCAGGATGAGCTGATTCCGGCGGATGGCATTCTCACCAAGGGAAGAGCCTATATCGATTACAGTTTCGTAACCGGAGAATCACTGCCTGTGCTGAAGGAAGTGGGCGAAATCATCTATGCCGGCGGTAAACAAACTGCGGGCAATATTGAAGTGCTCACAGTGAAGGAAGTGGCGCAGAGTTATCTGACCCGTCTCTGGAACCAGAACGAGAAAATACCGGCCGAAGGCAAGGGCGTTTCGTTCGTGCATTTGCTGAGCCGCTATTTCACATATATCGTTTTCACCATATCAGCACTCACGGCGCTTTGGTGGGGATTTCATGATCCCTCCAAAATCTGGCCCACCGTTACGGCAATTCTGATTATTGCCTGCCCCTGTGCGCTCTTATTATCCAACACATTTACCAACGGACATGTGCTGAGAATTTTCACCCGCAACGGACTTTATCTGCGGAATGCACAGGCCATTGAAGAGATGGCTGCCGTTGATCAGATCGTGTTCGACAAAACCGGTACCCTTACCACCACAGCCAAACATGCCGTGGAATACGAGGGCGAGCCGCTGAGCGATGCCGAAGAACAGGCAATAGCTTCGCTGGCGGCGGGAAGTCGTCACCCCCTGAGTCGCGCGCTGGCCAAACACCTGGGAAGAACACGTGTGCCCGTGGAGCAGTATCGCGAGCGGGTTGGTAAAGGTGTGGAAGGTTATGTAAATGGTGTGATGTACGCGATCGGATCCAAATCCTTCGTGAGCGGCATGAAAAATACCGATCAGGGTACACATGTATATGTAGCGGTGGATGGTAAGCTGAAGGGGTATTTCCGCTTCCAGAACTTTTTCCGCGATGAAGTGGACAATCTCCTGCGCCGAATCAAATCCAACTACGAGCTGGCGGTAATATCGGGCGACAACGAAGCCGAACGGCAGCGGCTGGAATCACTGGCCGGTAAGGGCACCACCCTGCTGTTCCATCAGCAGCCACAAGACAAACGTCGCTATATCGAAGAGCAAAAAGCCAGAGGTAAAAAAGTGATGATGGTGGGCGATGGTTTAAACGATGCCATTGCATTACAGGAAAGTAATATGGGTATTGCGATTGCTGAACAATCGAATACATTCACTCCGGCCAGCGATGGTATCCTCGATGCCAACTCTCTCACCCGGCTCGATCGTTTCCTGCGCCTGGCGCGGGGCAACAAACAGGTGGTGATGGCCAGCTTTGCAATGAGTATAATTTATAATATGATCGGACTTTTTTTCGCGGTGCAGGGCGAATTATCTCCGCTGATCTGCGCCATCCTCATGCCTTCCAGCTCCCTGAGTATCATACTGCTCACCTACGGGGCAACCGGACTGTTGGCGAAGAAACTGAAGCTATAGTGATCAAAATCATAAAACCCTTTGAGGGTAATCATCACCCGTCGGGTACCCGTCGGGTAGCTTTGACAAAAATTTGACAGATGGGTGTAATAATCCTCCTCCTGATTGCAAGTATCGCCGTTGCGGGCATTTTCCTCGGCGGATTTATCTGGAGTGTAAAAAACGGTCAGTACGACGATGAGTATTCGCCGCCCGTGCGAATGTTATTCGACGACAAGCCTGCCAAAAAAAGTTCCCAACAATAAACCGATAAACAGCAACCTGTATGCAGATTGAAAAGTTCAGTTATGACAACAAAATCGTAAGATGGTTCGCCTATGCAACCGTCTTATGGGGCGTTGTAGGAATGCTGGCCGGTCTCTGGGCAGCCATCGCCCTTTATTATCCGGCTATCAACCTCAATTTCGCGCCCACGACCTTCGGTAGGATGCGCCCCGTACACACCAATGCCGTGATTTTCGCCTTTGTGGGCAATGGTATTTTCATGGGTGTGTATTATTCGCTTCAGCGCCTTTGTAAGGCTCGTATGTTCAGCGACACATTAAGTAAAATTCATTTCTGGGGATGGCAGTTGATCATTGTCGCCGCAGCACTTACCCTCTGGGCGGGTTATACCACCGGTAAGGAATATGCAGAACTGGAATGGCCGATCGATATCGCCATTACTGTTGTTTGGGTGCTGTTCGGTATCAATATGTTCGGAACCATTCTCAAAAGAAGGGAAAGCCATCTCTATGTAGCCATCTGGTTCTATATCGCCACCTGGGTTACTGTAGCGATGCTGCATATTGTAAACAGCTTCGAACTGCCGATCAGTTTCCTGAAGAGTTACAGCTGGTACGCCGGTGTTCAGGATGCTCTGGTACAATGGTGGTATGGTCACAATGCCGTGGCTTTCTTCCTCACTACGCCCTATCTCGGTCTGATGTATTATTACCTGCCGAAAGCGGCTAACCGACCGGTGTATTCTTATCGTCTTTCCATCATCCACTTCTGGGCGCTGATCTTCATCTATATCTGGGCTGGTCCGCACCACCTGTTGTATACTGCGCTTCCCGACTGGGCTCAGTCACTGGGTGTGGTTTTCTCCGTAATGCTGATCGCTCCTTCCTGGGGTGGTATGCTGAACGGTTTGTTCACCCTGCGTGGCGCCTGGGATAAAGTGCGCGAAGAGCCGGTGCTGAAATTCCTGGTGGTGGCCATCACCTGTTATGGTATGGCAACTTTCGAGGGACCCATGCTCAGTCTGAAAAACGTGAATGCCATTGCACACTTCAGCGACTGGATCGTGGCACACGTACACGTAGGTGCGCTGGGATGGAACGGTTTCCTCACTTTCGGTGTGCTCTACTGGCTGATTCCGAAAATGTATAACACCAATCTGTATTCGAAAAAACTGGCTGGCACCCACTTCTGGATTGGCACCATTGGTATCATACTCTATGCCATCCCGATGTACTGGGCCGGTTTCACTCAGAGCATGATGTGGAAACAGTTCACTGAAGAAGGTCAGCTGAAATTCCAGTTCCTCGAAACTGTTACCCATATCATTCCGATGTATATCACCCGTAGTGTTGGTGGTGCGCTGTACCTGGCGGGTGTATTCCTGATGGTGTACAACCTTTATAAAACAATGAAGGCCGGAAGCTTTGTAGAGAATGAAGAGGCCGAAGCGGCTCCCCTTCCGAAAACCATCAAAACTCATGGTAAGGAACACTGGCACCGCTGGATTGAAAAACGTCCGGTTCAGATGCTGGTATTCAGCTTCATCGCTGTTGCCATCGGTGGTATCCTCGAATTTGTACCAACTTTCCTCGTGAAAGAAAACGTGCCCACCATTACCAGTGTGAAACCCTATACTCCGCTGGAGCTGCATGGTCGCGATATCTATGTTCGTGAAGGTTGTTATACCTGTCACAGCCAGATGATCCGTCCCTTCCGCGATGAAGTGGCACGCTATGGCGAATACAGCAAGGCCGGTGAGTTCGTGTACGACCACCCCTTCCAGTGGGGATCCAAACGTACCGGTCCGGATCTGGCCAGAATTGGCGGCAAGTATCCCGACAGCTGGCACTATAACCACATGCTGGATCCGACCAGTATGAGTCCGGGTTCGATCATGCCCTCCTACCCCTGGTTGTTCGATAATAAAATCGACACATCGCTGACTCCGAAAATGATCCGGGCCATGCAAACCCTGGGGGTTCCTTACGAAGAAGGATATGATGCCATCGCCAATAAGGAACTGGACGTGCAGGCAAACAGCATCAAAATGAACCTGAAGGCCGAGAAAATCGAAGTAGGTAAACACGATGAAATTGTAGCGCTGATTGCCTACCTGCAACGCGTGGGTACCGATATTAAAAAATAAGGTTCGAAGGACCTAAAAACGAAAGTCATGAAGTTTATCAATTATCTCGAATCAATATCTGGTATCAGTATATATGGGCTCGGTTCCCTGCTGATATTCGGCGTCTTCTTTCTGCTGGTGCTGATCTGGACCCTGAAAGCGGATAAGAAACTGATAGAAGAAGTGAGCCGGATTCCCCTTGACAACAGAAACTAGACTAAACGCTAAAACAAGATTTATGTTTCCTTTCAAAAATGTACGCCACTTTATATCAACCGGCTGCAAAATGCTGAGCCTGGTGATCGGGTTGCTGATGGCCGGCCTCCCGGTTTGGGCCAAAGGGGCTGCGGGTCCGCCACCCACCAATGGACTGGAGCATCCGCTGGCAATTACCCTGCTGATCATCATCGTAGTACTGGCACTGGTTATCGCACTGCTCGCCTGGGTAGTGAACGGTGCGGCCGAAATCCTGATCAGTCGATATCGTAAGGCAAAATCAGGAGTGATCACCGCCCTGATTCTCGGAAGCACTCTGGTTTCCGGCAACCTGATGGCGCAGGACGCTGCAGTTGCCGCTTCCGTTGCATCTGAAATCGGTGGATTGGATTCCACTACATTTTTCCTCCTGACCGCCATTATCGGAGTTGAGCTGATTGCGATCCTTTACCTGCTCTTCAACCTGCAACGCATCATCAAAGCGGAAGTGAAAGCTACTGTGAAGGCCGATGCTGTGGCTGAAGCGGTTCCCGCCAAACCCAAAGAAAGCTGGTGGGCCAGGCTCAACCGTTTCAAACCGGTTGAACAGGAAGCCGATATCGACCTCGGACACGATTACGACGGTATCCGCGAACTGGATAACCGCCTCCCGCCCTGGTGGCTCTACGGATTCTATATCTGTATTATTTTCTCTGTGATTTACCTCTGGAGATTCCATGTAACCCACAGCGGACCTTCTTCTGAAGAAGAGTACAAAATGGCCATGGCTATCGCCGAAAAGCAAAAAGAAGAATACCTGAAAAAAGCCGCCAACAACATCGATGAAAATACTGTTGTAATGATGGACGGTCCCGCAATCGCCGCAGGGGAAGCCCTCTTCGTTGCAAACTGCGCCGCCTGTCATGGTAAGCAGGGCGAGGGTACCGTTGGTCCCAACCTCACCGATGATTACTGGCTGCACGGAGGTTCCATCAGGGATATCTTCAAAACCATTAAATATGGTGTGCCTGAAAAAGGGATGAGATCCTGGCAGGAAGACCTGAGTCCCGTGAAAATTGCACAAATCAGTAGTTATATCAAGTCTTTGCGCGGCACCAATCCGCCGAACGCTAAAGAAAAACAGGGCGAACTCTATGTTGAAGAAGCCGCAGATGCTGCACCTGCCGATTCAACCGCAGTTACCCAGTCTTCTAACTAATATCAAATACAATGAGTGTGGAAAAGGAAAATAGGAAGCAGAGTGAAGAAAGTTTCCGCGATCGAATAGCAACAGTTGATAAATCAGGAAAACGTAAATGGATTTTTGCACAAAAACCCAAAGGGCGTTTTACAAACTATCGGAATTATGTAAGCTGGCTCTTCTTCGCTATTTTCCTGACCATACCGTTTATTCACATCAACGGCCGACCGCTGCTGATGTTCAATATTCCCGATGCAAAATTTATCATCTTCGGGAAAGTTTTCTGGCCCCAGGATTTTTTCATCTTCGGGCTTACGATGATCAGTTTTATCATCTTCATCGTTTTGTTTACCGCCGCTTTCGGACGACTGTTTTGCGGATGGGTTTGTCCCCAAACCATTTTTATGGAGATGGTCTTCCGCAAGATCGAATACCTTATCGAAGGCGATGCATCCGAACAACGCCTGCTGGCCAAAGCACCCTGGAATACCGAAAAGATTGTGAAGAAAACCACCAAGCACGTGGTATTCTTCCTGCTCTCCTTTATCATCGCCAATTTCTTCCTGGCTTATATCATCGGCATTAAAGATCTATGGCGGATTATCACCGAACCGGTAACCGAACATTTTATCGGCTTTGTATCATTGCTGATTTTTTCCGCCGTCTTTTATGGAGTGTATGCATTCTTCCGCGAACAGGTTTGTACCGTGGTTTGTCCGTATGGACGTTTGCAGGGCGTATTGCTCGACCGCAACTCCATGATCGTGGCCTATGACTATAAACGGGGCGAACCCCGTGGTAAACTCAAAGACAAGGAAGCGCTGAACCTGGGCGACTGTATCGATTGTATGCAGTGTGTGAAAGTTTGTCCAACAGGCATCGATATCCGAAATGGTACGCAGCTGGAATGTATCAACTGTACCGCCTGTATTGATGCCTGCGATGCCATCATGACCAAAATCAATCGCGATACCGGCCTGATCCGCTACGCCTCTGAAAACGGAATCGCCAACCGCGAACCCCTTCGCTACACCACCCGCATGAAGCTCTATACCGCTTTGTTGCTGGTGCTGATCGTGATTCTTTCCAGTCTGCTGATCACCCGCAAGGATGTGGATGCCACCATCATGCGCACTCCGGGTATGCTCTATCAGGAAAGGGGCACCGACAGTATTTCCAACCTTTACAATATCAAAGTGGCGAATAAAACCATGGAAGATATTCCGCTTACCGTTAAACTGGAAGATGCCGAGGGCAAGGTGGAAATCATCGGGGGCGGACCGATTATCGTGAAGGAAGAGGGACAAGGTTCCGGATCATTTTTTGTCGTGCTTCCGCGCCATCAGATCCATGCAAGAAAAAATGCACTCAAATTGGGTCTCTATCGCGGTAATGAACGGATCGACCAGATCAAAACCACTTTCCTCGGACCCGTATCTGATTAAACTCAAAACATTATACCATGGCACTGAATTTCGGACATAAAATTTTGCTGGTCTTCATCGGTTTTGGCCTTCTGATGGGAACCCTGGTTTATATGAGTGTGAACACCGAGTTCCAGCTCGTGTCCAAAGATTATTACAAGGAAGAACTGGAATACCAGGAAATCATCGATGCCCGCCAGAATGCAGCCGCTCTTTCAGCAGCAGTGCAGTTGAGCTATGTTGATAAGAGCCTGAAAATTGAACTACCCGCCGAAACCCTGGCGCAGTTCCAGCAGGGCGAAATCAATTTCTATTGTCCGGCTGAAGCGCGAAACGATGTGACCCTGGCCCTGCAACCCGATTCCAACGGAGCACAACTTATTAAAGTGGGCGAATCGGTGAATCCCGCTGCCTATAAAGTGCGGATTCGCTGGATGGCCGAGGGGAAAGAATATTATCAGGAGACTTATATGAATTTGCAGTAATCCGATTGTAAGCCGGGAGCAAACAACCGGGAAATCTAAAATCACCGATTTTTTAATCAATACCGTATTTTAAAAAAATGACGCTGGACCTGATCATAGCCGGTTTGACCCTTGGGTTGATAAGCAGCTTCCACTGCGTGGGCATGTGCGGTCCTATTGCTTTTGCCTTACCGGTGCAATCACTGTCGCCGGTATCGAAAATGGCGTCTACATTGAGTTATCATTTCGGACGGATCAGCACCTATACCCTGATGGGCGGACTCTTCGGCCTCTTAGGCCGTCAGGTTTATCTCGCAGGTTTCCAGCGATGGTTCTCGATTTCGCTCGGCCTCATCATCCTGATTCTCTTGCTTCGTTATTATCAGCAACATAAAAGAATGCAAAGTGGATGGATGAGTCGATTCCAGGGCAAACTCCTTCAGATTATGGGCAGCCTGCTGAAACAGCCGCGTCCAGCCGGATTTTTTCTCCTCGGCATGGCCAATGGATTATTACCCTGCGGGATGGTTTACCTGGCAATCGCCGGCGCTCTCAGTACCAATCAGACCCTCGATGGCATGGCATTTATGGCATCCTTTGGTGCAGGAACACTTCCCACCCTGCTGGCCCTGAACTGGTTCGGCCATATGGCCAGTATTTCATTGCGCAACAGGATTCGTCGTTTAACCCCCTACGTTATAGCGCTGACCGGCATTCTGCTAATCCTGCGCGGACTGAACCTGGGCATTCCCTACATCAGTCCGGTTTTGGAATCGGCACGCGGTGCGGCTGTATCCTGCCACTAACCCCCCCTGGCAGTTACTCAGATCCTGAGATCCCTAAGGTTTACATGGAATGGTAACGGTAACCGTGGTGCCCTTATCGAGTTCGCTGTCGAAGCGGATATCACCGCCCAGCAAAGCCAGGTATCTTTTCACGATATGAAGTCCCAACCCAGTTCCCTGGATATTGAAGGCATTCTTCGCACGAAAGAAACTGTCGAACAGGTATTCCTGATCCTCCTTCGCGATACCGATTCCCTCGTCCTTTACCTTAATGATCAGCCTGTCGCCTTCTTCCTTGAGGCTCACCAGGATGGGCTTGCCCGGTTCAGAAAACTTGATGGCATTACTCAGCAGATTGATCAGGGTGTGTTTGATAAGTCGTTTATCGGTAAAACAGGCTTCACCACCGTTTAATTGCATATCGATATGTTGTCCCTCTTTCAGCTGCGGACGCAATTCCTCCTCCACTTCTTCCACCAGATGCTGTACATTGAGCTGCTCCAGTTTGGTTTCCACCTTGCCTTCCTCCAGTTTGCCGAATGACAGAAAATCTTCCAGCAGGTCGTTCAGATGTTTCACGGCGTCCTTTATGCGCTTCACGTGTTTATCGCGCTGCGGCTGCTGGTCCTCCAGCTGATACCGGCTGATCAGGGTAGCCGAGGAAAGTATGGTGCTCAGCGGTGTGCGGAACTCGTGCGAGGCCATCGACACGAAACGCGATTTGATCTCATTCAGTTCCTTCTCCTTACTCAGCGCTTCTTCCAGTTCTTGCTGTGATCGTTCCAGCTCATGCAGGGCTTCCTTCAGAATCAGGGTGCGTTCCTCCACTTTGTTTTCGAGTTCAGAATTGAGTTTTCGCACATCATTGGTGATGCTTTCGAGCTGTTCTTTCTGCGTGCGCAGCTTGATTTCGGCCTCCTTCCGCTGGGTGATATCAATAATGAAGGCAATCACATACCGATCGTTTTTATCGCTGAAATGACTCAGACTGATTTCCACCGGGAACTCGGTACCATCCTTCCGGCGCGCAAAAAGATCGCGTCCCTGTCCCATTCTCCTGTTACCCGGATGCCGGTAAAAATGATCACGGGCATGCTCATGCGAATGATGAAATCGCGGGGGAATCAGGATTTCGATGGTTTGTCCCAGCAGCTGGTGTTTTTCATACCCGAACAATCGCTCGGCCTCGGGGTTTACCAACACGATTTCGCCCTTGCCATTGGTGAGAACGATTCCCTCGGTAGCGTATTCAAACAGCGCGTTCACCTGGCGTTCCTCGCGCTCGAGGCTGCGATAAAGGCGCTTCAGGTAGATCACCAGGGTCATGGTCATGACCAGCACCACGGCCGAGAAAATATGCTGCAGCCATATCTGGATCGTTGGTTCCGGCGCATTCGGATAGAAAACCGAAATGAGGGTGAAAAATAGTCCCGCTGCACCGAAGATCCGGGTATACAGATCATCCTTCAGAAAGATGGTGAGCAGGATGGCAATGATATAACCGCCATCAAAGAAGCTGTATTCCGGTTCATGGTACTGCATAAAGGCCGTGGCACCGATAACCGCTACACTGAATAATATGAGGGGAAGGGGATTCTCTTTGAACATGAAGGCAATTTAGCGAAACAAAGGGGACGATGGAGACGAGGGGACAAAGGGGACAACGGAGACGAGGGGGACAAAGGGGACGAAGGAGACAAAGGGGACGAGGCACCCTTCTCCCTTCTCCATTCACCCTTCACCCTTCACCCTTCTCCATTCACCCTCATCTTTATCCTGCCTCCTGTTTCTTTTCCCCAACCCCCGGCCCCCATAAAAGATTCCACTTATTCCATATTTTTCCCGATCTAAGCGTTTCCTATTATCTTCTAAGAGTTTTTTGGGCATGAAAAACCATCGTATTTCTACGAAAAACGAATCGATAAATACGTTTTTTGAGGACAAACACGCGGATTTTTGGTCGATTCACCGAAAAAACCCCATGTTTACTTGTATTTTCCGAAGACTGTTTCAACCTTTGTACTGTTGATCGCAGACAGCCAACTCCTACGAATAACCCCTTAGTACAGGAAAATCCAGGATTCTAAGAAAATCCACAATCCAAGCTCCCAATGCCTATGAGGAATACCATTATTCCTTACCCAATGATGACTTATGAAACCGTCGTACCTTATCTTGCTGGTGTTGACCTGCTTCCTGAACATGGAGGCGCATTCACAGGAGATTCTTTTCACCAACTACCGTCTCGAAAGCGGTGCTGCCTTACAAAGAGGCGCCATGTACCGTTTCTCTTCCGTAACAACAAATGCACTGGGAAAACCCGAAGCTGATTGTATCGTTAAGATCGAACAGATTACACCGGGCGTGGTGTTGAAACAACTGCACCATAATTCCTCTGATAACCTGTCGGTGTTTCAGCCCGAACTGGAATATACCGGAATCACCGGTCCCTCATGGGTTGAATTCAGCTTCACCTTTGTTCAGAATAATCAGCCGCTGGATCGCCCCAATGGTTACACACTGCCTACGATTACCACATCGGTATCCGGACTGAATAACTATGGCAAGGCTTACGAATTTGCCGAGTGTTATCTGGGATATGGCAGTAAGCTGGTATATGATCAGGAGATTACATCGCTGCTGATTTCCGCCGCCAACAGTGGTTTCCGCGCCGAAAACAGATGGGGCAAAACCAATACAAGCAGCGAAAAAATCAGCATCATCAATAAGAATATCACTACCCTGCGGGTACGGATCGGTGTGAACCGCCAGAACAATGAATGGGCCGGCCGTGCGCAATACCGCATCGAGCTGAAGAACAGTACGCCCGACATGAACACCGTTTACATGCCGCATATCGTGGGTTTCCAGGCCCGCATGCAGGCGGATCTGATTGAGTTGGCCTGGTCCTGCCCCACGCAGGACAAATTGCAGGATATCAGCATCGAGAAAAGCATGGATGGCGAGATCTTCCGCGAAGTGGCCCGTTATAATCGCGCTAACATGCCGAGACAGGGACTCTATCAATTCACCGATGATTCAAAAACTGCTTCAACCATGGGCGCCGTTTTCTATCGCCTCCGCACCCGCGATATGGCCGGCAATTTTGAATACTCATCTGTAAAGATGGTGAACCTGGGCAAGAAAGATGATTTCGTTCAAACCGAGCTGAGCATCGATCCTGAAACCGGCTCCACCATCCTGCTGACACCCCTGGCCTGGCAGCAAAAGAAAATCTTTATCGAAATCTTTAATGAGAAAGGCGAACTGGTGAAAAAGATTGCCGATACTCCGGTGGGCGTGCAGCTGGATCTTCATACCACCCAACTGCCGGCCGGTGTGTATCTGGTTCGATTCACCTGCGGAAAACAATATTCAACACAATACCTGATTCAAGCAGAACGCGTATAATTCGATATCAGGAATGCATTTACACTTATACATCTCTTAGGTTTACAAATTTTACTGATAGTACAGGGTCTCAAATGGTAACATTTCTATGTTGCCATTTTTTCTTCCCGCCTGCTCAGTTGTGAAGTACAGGAACTTTCCATCAGGTGAAATAAATGGACAATAATCCAGCTGATCGGAATTTAAATTCTTAAGATTTTGAGCCTTGTGCCAGCTGCCGTCGACTCGGCGCCTGCTCAGGTACAAATCCCCCCGGCCCCTATCGTCGGCCCTTCCGTAAGAAGTGAAAATAAGAACTGTTTCATCGGGCGAAACATAGGCATTGAACTCATAAAATTTGGAATTAACACCGGTGTCCAACACTTGCGCGGGTTGCCACTGTCCGTTCCTGAACTCAGATCTGTCATCGGCCCTGACCAGCCCCTTTTCGTTTTTTCCATCACCCAGATATCTACGTCTGTTCCGCTGCGCCCGGGCTTGGGACGGTCAGAGGCGAAAAACAATTTTTTCCCGTCGGGAGAAAAGAATGGCTCGAGGTCGCGATGCGTGCCACTAAACCAGGCTGGCGCCGGCTGCGACCAGCTGCCATCCGCCAGTTTCCGCAGATGCATGATCTGTTGCTTCCTTCCTGTTGAATCCTGCCGTGTGAAAAAGACCTCTTTCCCGTCGGGCGATATGGCGAGATCACGTTCGTAACCACTAGCGTTAATCCGCGTATCCAGCACATCCTGCGAAACATGACCGGATTGCAATAAAGCCAGGCCAAGTATAAATTGGCATAGTAAGAACAGATTCATGTGGAGACTCTTTTATTGAAGATACGGCTCTTAATTTTTGGGTTTTGCTTCCTTTCCCGTTATAAATAGCGCTTTGTCGTTGTTACCACTTATTTTATCCTAACTATCATAAGCAAATCCAGGAATCCTGAAACTTACGGATTACCGTAAAAACTGCTTCCGGTCGGAAGATAAATTTGGTGGCATGCCGATGAATAAATCTTTTCTGAGAAGAATGGAAATGCTGGATAGCAGCCTTAGAAAACGAATCAGACGATGGACGATCGAAACATTATTAAACACAGTAAACAATCGGTTGGAGGAGTTAGGTATACCACCGATTTCGAGGCGTACGCTCTATGCAGATTTAAAGGCCATGCGCGAAGAATTCAATGCGCCCATAGAGCGATATCGATATACGGGCCAGATTTGCTTCCGGTATTCGGAACCCGATTTCAGTATTTTCTCACCGCAACTGGATGCCGGAGACTTTGAAACACTTTATGAAACACTCCAATTGCTGAAAAACATCGCAGCCCCCGATTTGACCCGGAGACTGCGGATGGTTTTGGAACGACTAGACCAGAACGGGATCTTTGCCTGTGATCCAGAGGGTGCTCTGATTGCTCAATAAACACCTGCAATCAGAATGTTTCCAGAGGTAAGAATTGGTGCAGGAGCTGTGCCTGTCACCATAGGTGTAAATTTTCGCTTTTTCTTTTCCTCGCCAGGTTCAATGATAGTGGGACGCTGCCGCAGAATGGTTTTAAGCAAATTGGTATCGAGTTCCTGCATCTGCCGGAAATTCTTGTAAAAAGCAACCCGGCCGGTAACAGTAACGGTTACCCTGGAGCCTACTGTTTCGATCTGAAAATTGGGTTCTACCAACACATCGCCATTCAGGGGTTTGAGTGCAGCGTTAACCGCCTCCGCTTTCAACTGGTTAATTGATTGGCTGGTATTACCCACCTTGGTTCCGGTGGTTTTGTTTTCGTTCACCACCAGATCCGCTACCACGGGCAGATGAATCACACCCGGACCATAAATATCCATTGTTTTGGCAGAACTGGCCCGTTTCACACTGCTACAGGAAACTAAGACGGCAGAAGCAAACACAAGAGACAGAAGAATTCTCATCGTAATCAGATTTAAGGTTTCGGCAGCAAGTATACCGGGATATAGTGCAGCCTATTTGCAAAAGCTTCCGGCTCTGTTTGGACGGGTCGTGGCGATCAGCGATCTATCCAATATCTTTGCGCCATGAGAATTGATATCATTTCGATTATACCAGAACTGTTGGAAAGTCCGCTAAACCACTCGATCATGAAAAGAGCCCAAAACAAGGGACTGCTTGAAGTGGTGGTGCACCATCTGCGGAAATGGGCTGTGAACGAATATGGACAAGTGGATGATTATCAATACGGCGGCGGGGCCGGTATGGTCATGATGTGCGAACCTCTGGCCAAAGCCATCGAGGAACTGCAAAGCCAAAGAAGCTA
>DATCJQ010000467.1:0-8225 GCA_036562745.1 Flavihumibacter sp. | reverse complement strand
GCTCAATCCTGATACCATTGCCTGGCCGATGGGAGATCGTATCGACAGCATCGCTTTGCCCGAAGAAAAACAAAAACTATTGCAGGATGCGGTACAGTATGCCTTTACCAATCCGGATCCGGAGAAACCCTGGCGTACCAGGGCGGTGGTGGTGCTGCACAAAGGACAGCTGGTGGCAGAACAATATGCACCGGGATTCGACCGGCATCATCGTCATTTGAGCTGGTCGATGGCCAAATCGGTGACTGGAACCCTTATTGGCGTGCTGGTAAAGGAGGGCAAACTGGATCCTGACGCCCCCGCACCGGTTGCGGCATGGCGGGGTGTAAATGACGGGAGAGAAGCTATCACCCTGAAACAGTTGCTTCAGCAAACCAGCGGACTGGATTTCGAGGAGAATTACAGCAAATCCACCGACGCCACCAAAATGCTGTTCCGCAAAGCGGATATGGCGGGGTATACTGCGTCACATACATTGCTGAATGAACCGGGTTCTCAATTTTATTATAGCAGCGGGAACAGCAATATACTTTCGGGAATTATCCGCACCACGCTGGGTGATACAATGTATCATCGATTCCCCTGCGAAGCGCTTTTCCATAAGCTCGGCATGTACAGCGCGGTTTTTGAGCCGGATGCTTCGGGCAATTTTGTGGGATCATCCTATGTGTTTGCGAACGCACGCGATTGGGCCCGGCTCGGACTCCTGTATCAGCAGAACGGAAACTGGATGGGCGAACAACTACTGACGGAAGATTGGGTCAAATCCGCCACCACACCGGTTTCGGTTGCGCCTATGGGTGAGTACGGTTACCAAATCTGGCTGAATGCCGGCGCTAAAGGCAATGAGGCGAATCGCAAATTTCCGGGATTGCCCACAGAAATGTATTATTTCAGCGGTTATGAGGGACAGTTTGTATTCGTGATTCCTTCAAAAGAACTGGTAATAGTCCGTTTGGGTCAAACAGGACGAAGCAGCTGGTTCGATACCGAGACCTTTGTCAACGGAATTATTAAAGCAATCGAATAAACAAATAGAGCACCTCTGTCAGGTGCTCTTCATTATTTTGTATCAGGGGATTTGCAGAAACTTAAGACAGACCGGGCTCGGAACTTCGATGCCGCCGGGAATTTCAGTAAGGGTTCCCTTTTCCATATCGCGTTTGAACACGGTGATGCTGTTGGAGCTCTGGTTGGCAACCAGCAGCAGCTGACCCGTCGGGTCGATCGCGAAATTGCGCGGGTTTTTGCCGGGAAGGTCCTGGAATCCCACCAGGGTTAACATGCCGGTTTTGGCATCCACGGAGTAGATGGCAATATTATTAGCTTCAAAGCGATTCGAGGCATAGAGAAATTTCCCGTCGGGGGAGATATGAATATCGGCACTACCGCGGCTGCCAGTATAATCGGCAGGGTGTGAATCGATATGCTGGATTTTGTTCATGGTGCCCGACTGGTATTTCCAGGCGCTGACTGTTCCGCCCATTTCCTCAATTACGTATACGAATTTCCCATTGGGATGGAAGGCCAGGTGACGCGGACCGCTACCGTCTGTAATCTTCGCAAACCCCTGTTGGGTGCCGGTGAGGGGCATGTTTTTCTTCTCATTGAAACCATAGATCATCACCTTGTCGATGCCCAAATCGGGAACCAGCAGATACTTGTTATCGGGAGTGAAAAAGGTGGAGTGTACATGGGGTTTATCCTGACGCTTGGTGTTCAGGCTGCTGCCCTGGTGGTGCACCAGCTGATACTGATCGGTGAGTTTGCCATCTTTTTCAAGAGCGTAAAGGATGAGATTACCGCCGCCATAGTTACCCGCGGCCAGCCATTTCTTACTATCGTTCACCGCCACAAAGCAGGGCGCATCACCCCGACTCTCTTTCCGGTTCTGGAAAACTGCTTTTCCGGTTTTGGGATCGAGCTGGTAGGCGCTGATCATCCCCTTGCCCTCCGAAGTGCCCTCCGAAACGGCATAGAGAGACAGCCCGTCTTTCGAAATGGCCAGGTATGAAGGGTTTTCGATCTCCTTAATAATATCAACGGGTTTGATTTCGCCGCTGGGGACGGAGATTTTGAAAATATAAATCCCCTCGCTTCCGGTACCGTTGGTATAGGTTCCTGTATAGAGGTAAAAATCTTGCGATTGGGCCATGATGGTAACAAAAAGGGTAAATAACAGCAGTGAAAATCTCTTTTTCATACTGGCAAATTAGGCAATTAAATAAATCATGCCACAAAGCAGGATTACGGTTAACAGAATAAGCACAAAGGAATAACGCGACCACCAGTACTGTTTTTTCTTTTCCGTTTCGGCCGACCGGATTTTCAGCAGCAGCTCATTGTCGGTACCGGCAATACGGAGCAGGGCGGGCAGCAGTTTTACCCAGTTCGGATAGGAAAGGGGCGCCAGGCTGGTGAGGCTGAGGTCGAGGAGCCGGGCACTCATCCCGGCAGCACCGGTTTCCCTGACGAGCTGGATATGATCGGAATTCAGTAATTGCCTAAGCTGGGCTACGACGGCATCCTGGTTCATGCGGAACACATCCATCGCGGCCACCTGATCGCGGAGTTTTTCGGCTTCCTGCAGAACCATGGCCGCGGTAAGGACAAAAGGCCGGTGCCGCTCGCCGGAAAAAGACTGCTGCCAACGCAACTGGTGGTATTCGTTGCGTTTAACCGGGTTCGAAAGGACTTCATAAGCTTCCTGAACATCCCGGAAATACTGAATGGCAATGGGATTGCCGGTATTTTTATCGGGATGATAGCGCATTGCCATTTTCCGCCAGGCGGCTTTGATCTCTTTTTCCGTGGCATTTCTCGGAATTTCCAACAACTGGTAATAGTCCTTCACCGGCATCCGGCGAAGTTAAGCCATTCCCGCTTTTTGTGCCGGCCGGCAAGAAATCGGGGCTTTTTCGCGTTATCAGAAAAGAAAATCCAATATTTACCAATCAATTGATTTCGGATGATGAAAAGGCTTGTTGTGGCATCGGGTATTGCTCTGACCCTGTTATGCCAGTCCTGTGGTTCCGCAACCGGGGAAACCGGAACAGATCGCACTGAGTTCAAAAAGGAGGAGACCGCGTTAGGCGGATCGCAAAGCGGTACCGAGAGTAGTCTGGGTGAAACGCAGCCATCTTCTGACAGCCTTTCCCCGAAAGCGGGAGCCGGAAATATCGACCGTTCAGCGGCAGCCATTCTGGCGCGCAAACAGGTTCCCATTCTCTGTTATCATCAGATCAGACCCTATAGGGATAGTGATGGTCCCAGTGCCCGTCCCTATATCGTACCGCCGGATATTTTCCGTGAGCAGATGAAAGCCCTGCACGACAGCGGCTATACGACCATTCTGCCCGACCAGCTCCTCAACTACCTGATCGGAGGGGAAGAATTACCCCAAAAACCGGTGATGATCCATTTTGATGATGGTTGCGATGAACAGTATGATATTACCCGCGAGATCCTTGATCCCCTTAATATGAAAGCGGCCTATTTTATCATGACCGTATCGATTAACCGGCCGAATTATATGAAGGCGGAGCAGATCAGGGCATTGTCAGATGCCGGACACTATATCGGTTTACATACCTGGGATCACCAGAACGTTAAGAAATTGCAGGGCGATGACTGGGTGAAGCAGATCGAGAAACCCAAAGCAACCCTGGAGAAAATTACCGGCAAACCCGTGGAGCATTTTGCCTATCCATTTGGACTGTGGAATCCGCAGGCTATTCCCGAATTGCAGAAGCGGGGCATCAAAGCTGCTTATATTCTTTCCACTTCAAGGGATCAGAATGATCCGCTTTATACCATCCGCAGAATAATAGTGCCGGGCAACTGGTCAGGCACCCGGCTACTCAATAATATGCGCTCCAGCTTTTAATCAGGCGCTGAACGACTCAGCACCTGACTAAAGGCTTTTGCATTGTAAGGCTTGTATTATCAGGCCATTTCCTCAGCGTAAGAGCTAACCGGCTCGCAGGTACAGATCAGGTTGCGATCTCCATGCGTATTGTTAACCCGGCTGACACTGGGCCAGAATTTATTTTCCTTAATATAAGGCAGGGGGAATGCTGCCTGCTGACGGCTGTAGGGACGGGTCCACACATCGGCAGTAACCACAGCCTGGGTATGCGGAGCCATTTTCAGCACATTGTTTTGTCGGTCGGCGCGTCCCTCTTCGATTGCTGCAATTTCAGCGCGGATGGAAAGCAGCGCATCGCAGAAACGATCCAGCTCAGCCTTGTCCTCACTTTCGGTGGGCTCGATCATGATCGTGCCGGGAACCGGGAAGCTGAGTGTGGGCGCATGGAAACCGTAGTCCATCAGACGTTTGGCCACGTCTTCGGCTTCCACACCGGCGGAAGCTTTGAAGGGACGCAGATCAACGATGAATTCATGCGCACAGGTTCCGTTTGCACCGGAATACAGAATGGGGAATGCTTTTTCCAGTCTGGCCTTCATGTAGTTGGCATTGAGGATCGCATGTTCGGTAGCCATGCGCAATCCGGCAGAACCTAACAGTCTGCAATATGCGTAACTGATCAGCAGGATGGAAGCAGATCCATAAGGCGCTGCAGATACCGCTCCGCTGTTACCATCTTCTTTTCCACTGGTAGACCAGTGACCGGGCAGGTGTTCGGCCAGATGAGATTTCACGCAGATGGGGCCCATGCCGGGACCGCCACCACCGTGCGGAATGGCGAAGGTTTTATGCAGGTTAAGGTGACAAACATCGGCACCGATGAGTCCGGGTGATGTGAGTCCAACCTGGGCATTCATATTCGCACCATCCATATACACCTGTCCACCGTATTGGTGAACGATTTCACAGATTTCTTTTACAGTTTCCTCAAAGATTCCATAAGTACTGGGATAGGTGATCATGGTAGCCGCCAGCACGTCTTTGTATTGTTCGGCCTTGGCGCGGAAATCGGCCACATCGATATATCCGTTTTCAAGTGCTTTCACCACCACTACTTTCATTCCCGCCATAACTGCGGAAGCGGGATTGGTTCCGTGAGCAGAAATCGGAATCAGGCAGATGTTGCGGTGTGCCTGACCGTTAGCACGATGATAGTTGCGGATGGTCAGCAGTCCGGCATACTCGCCTTGCGCACCACTATTGGGTTGCAGGCTGCAGGCATCGAAGCCGGTGATATTGGCCAGGAATGCAGACAGTTCCTTAATGATCTGATGGTAACCGCCAGCCTGTTGCGCCGGTACAAAGGGATGGATTTTATTCCAATGCGCCCAGCTCAGCGGAATCATTTCGGTAGCGGCATTGAGTTTCATGGTACAGCTACCCAGTGAAATCATGGAGGTGTTCAGCGAAAGATCTTTATTTTCCAGCATCTTGATATAGCGCATCATCTGGCTCTCGCTGCGATGGGTATTGAATACCGGGTGTGTGAGGTAGGAAGAGCTGCGTACCAGTGAAGCAGGGATATTGCTCAGCTGGTCGGCATCGCTGAAACTGATTCCTGAAACGTCCTGGCCCCTGGCCTGTGCGAAAATATGCAGGATATCCAGTACGTCGGTTTGGGTGGTGGTTTCATCGAGTGAAATACCGACCACGGTTCCGGCATAACGGAAATTGATTTTCTGTGCTTCGGCCAGTTCACGGATTTTGGCAGCGTCGGCATTGGTGATTTCGATGGTGTCGAAGAAGGTATCAGACCCTGTCTGGTATCCCAATTCTTTCAATGCATCGGCCAGTGTTTTGGTGAGCAGGGACACACGCTGCGCGATCTGCTTCAGGCCATCCGGACCATGATACACGGCATACATGGCCGCCATATTAGCCAGCAGGGCCTGGGCAGTACAAATATTGGAAGTTGCTTTTTCACGTTTGATGTGCTGCTCGCGGGTTTGGAGCGCCATGCGCAGGGCACGGTTACCGTTGGCATCGATACTTACACCAATGATACGTCCGGGCAGGGCACGTTTGAAATCATCTTTCGCGCTGAAGAAAGCGGCATGGGGACCACCGAAACCGAGGGGAACTCCGAAACGCTGTGCGGAACCCAGGGCTACGTCGGCTCCCAGTTCACCCGGAGGAGTCAGAATGGTAAGAGCCAGCAGATCAGTTGCCATGGCTACATAACCGCCCACAGCATGAACCGACTCGATAAAGGCACGGTAATCTTCCACACTACCCCTGCTGTTCGGATACTGCACGAGCGCACCGAAATAAGTATTGTCGATGGTAGCGCCGGCATAATCGCCCACCACCACTTCGATGCCAATCGGCAGGGCACGGGTATGAATCAGATCGATGGTTTGCTGGAAAATATTCGCATCCACAAAGAAGCGGGGCTGTTTGATTTCATCGGTCTTGTTCACCGTGTGAAAGAACATGTTCATCGCTTCGGCTGCAGCAGTAGCTTCATCCAGCAGCGAGGCATTGGCCAGGGGCAGTCCGGTTAAGTCAGACACCATAGTCTGGAAATTCAGCAGACTTTCCAGTCGACCCTGGGAAATCTCGGCCTGGTAAGGCGTGTATTGAGTATACCAACCCGGATTTTCAAAAATATTTCTGGCAATAACGCTGGGCGTAATACAATCGTAATAACCCTGACCTATATAGTTGCGGAAAATTTTATTCTTGAGGGAAATGTCTTTCAGCTCGCGAAGGTATTGCGCTTCACTAACGGCATCAGGAACTGCGAGCGCGTCTTTTTTGCGGATGCTGGCAGGAACGGTTTTCTCGATTAGTTCTTCCATCGATCCTGCTCCGATGGTATCCAACATCTCTTTGGAATTGTTTAGGGTACCGATGTGACGAGCAAGAAATTCATTCGATTGTGCTTGGAATAAATTCATAATAAGAGCTGTTAAGCGTTTGGGATGTGCAAAGGTACAATTTGGTAATGACACTCTGAGGTGTTTTGGGGATAAGCTATCTTTGCCGGATGGAGGATTTATCGAACCAGTGGGTTAAAAAATCGGCGGAAAAGCAGAAACAGTTTAAGCGGATGCTGGAAACCGCGCCCAAGAACAAGGTACTGAACCTGTTGCCCGATCTGCATGAACTGGCTTTTGAAAAAGTGAACTGTTTGGATTGCGCCGCCTGCTGCAAAAACTATTCACCCCGCTTCAAAACCACGGATATCAGGCGCCTCAGCAAGGCTGTGGGTATGAAGGAAAGCCAGTTTATCGAGAAATATCTCCGCCTTGATAATGAAGGCGATTATGTTACCAAATCCTCTCCCTGTCCCTTTCTCGGCGCCGACAACAGGTGCAGCGTCTATGATCATCGACCTTCAGACTGCGCCCGCTTTCCCTATACTGATGAGGATGTGATCCTGAAGCGAATTCCGCTCACCCTGAAAAACAGCAGTTTTTGTCCGGCTGTTTACCTGGTGCTGGATGCCCTTCATCAAAAATTGAAGTAGTTTTTCTTTAAAGAAGTAGTTTTCCTTTAAAGGTACTGATTCATTAATATTCCATCTTTCGGAGCGATGGCGCTTTAAACCAGGTGGCGATTACCACCGCCAGGGTCATACAACCCCCGAATAACACTGAGGGTACCACGCCGAGCAGCCTTGCGGCCAATCCGCTTTCAAATTGTCCGATTTCGTTGCTGCTGTTTACAAACATACTGTTTACACTCAGCACCCGGCCACGCATTTCATCCGGGGTCTTAAGCTGAAGAATGGTACCGCGGATCACCACACTGATGCCATCGAGCATTCCCGCCACCACCAGGGCCATGAACGAAAGCCAGAAGAACTCGGAGAGTGCAAACAAAATGATGCAACAGCCGAAACCACCGACGGCAAAAAACAGTTTGCGTCCCTGGTTTTTCCGGAGCGGGAACAGGGTCAGCAGGATCACAATTAAGATGGCGCCTATATCAACGGCCGCATTCAACCAGCCGAATCCGATGGGTCCCACTTTCAGGATATCCTTCGCGAAAACCGGTACCAGGGCCACGACTCCACCGAATAAAACGGCAAACAGGTCCAGCGTGATCGCCCCCAACACTTCCTTGGTGCGAAACACAAAACGCAGCCCCTCTTTCACACTCTCAAGCGGACGTTGTTTCCCGGCAGAGGGTGCAGGAGGCTTGGGCAGGAGGCGCCGGAGCAGCAGGAACCCGGTTCCAATCAGGCTGCAGATTACAATCAGGGTACCCGTCGTCTGGAAACCTGCGATTACAAATCCGCCTGCTGCATGACCCATCACCGAAGCCGTCAAAAAAGTGCCCTGATTCAGGG
>DATCJQ010000526.1:0-8143 GCA_036562745.1 Flavihumibacter sp. | reverse complement strand
GCATTTCCCTGTCGGGTTCCGATTTCATTTTTCCGAGGAGAAAAAGATAAAGGCATTGTTCACTGCCTGGTGCAGGATGGTGCCGTGATTCTCCGCAGGCAGATAATCAAAAAGGAATGCCCATCGCGTAGGTTTTATATGCTCCAGTTTTTCGGCCAGGAGATTGGCATCCACTTCCATCACGCGGGGTGGTTCGCCCGGGGTAAGCCCCTCTTTTCCCACAGCCAGGTAAATTTTCAGGGGGCGATCGCGATATTGTTCCAATACGGTCGTCGGGGCATCGAGCAGGGCACCCTTATTCCACCAAAGACTAGGACTCACAATCACATAGCGGTTAAACAAAGCGGGACGTGTAAACAGTATTTCGGTAGCCACCAATCCACCCAGCGATTGACCGATAAGGGTGGATGCCTGTGTTGTGCGAAACCTGCTTAGAATATAGGGTTGCAATTCTTTCTCGATAAAATCCATAAAACGAGCCGATCCTTCGGTGAAATCGCGCTTGCGATCGGTATTGGCGATACCCACCACAATGGATTTTGGCACACGGTTCACCCATTCAAAACTGCTGAATTGCACCAGTCCCGCTATATGGATGAAGTCCTCATCGGCGCCCCCATCGAGCAGGTAGATCACCGGGTAGCGGGCGCTGTCGGCGGATTGATAACCCTCCGGTAAATAAATATTGAGCACCCGTTTCTCGGAAAGAATGGTGGAGTTGAGTTCCTCAATAATACCGAGCGGAAATATTTGGGGAGATGCTGATGGTGCTTTCTTTTTTGCAGGCACCTGTGCCATTAACGGATTTTCCAACGCTGGCGCGAAGTAAATCAGAATGACTAAGCAAATGGGAAATAACCGATTCATGCTGATCTGGTTTATTTGTGCCAGATTAGCACTAATTTCTGAATTTGGCAAACCTGATGGACAGCTCTATACCCCGGTGGAGGCCCGGCCCCGACGGGTGCGGCGAGGGTCAGCCCACTCGGTGAGGTCCTTCCGCATTTTTTGCAGTGCCTTACTGATATGTTTCTCGACCGTGCTTACAGAAATGGCAAGGCGATGAGAAATATTCTTGTTGGACTCCTCCTCGTAACGGCTGAGAAAAAAAACCTGCTTGCATTTTCCGGGCAGGGAGGCGGCGGACCTATGGATCTTGTCCTCCAGTTCCTTCAGTTCCACTCCGGGTGCAAAATCGATTTTGCAATGGCTGTTTAAAAAAACGCTCTGCTGATGCCGTTCTCTTACCAATTTTGCTCGCAACTCGTTCAGGATTTTATACTTGAGTGCTTTAACAAGATAAGCCTGGAGCGAAACAGAGAAGCGGATGGAATTCTTCTTCTGGTATAAACTGATGAAGATCTCCTGAATTATGTCTTCTGATTTTTGTTTTGACTGGATGCGGCGATAGGCCATATCCATAAGCATAGTCCAATACCTGTCGTACAATACCTCGAAGGCCCTTGCATCCTCCTGGCGAACCCGGGCAAAGAGTTCTTCGTCGGAAAGCTTTTCGTAAGGCAGTTTTGACTGTAGCATGCAGATCGTTTTGTGAAAACAAATTAGTATTAAAAAAACGGAAAAAGCTAGTAGAAATAAAAGAATATGCAGTGAATCTTCAATTTAATCTAAACGTTCCATCAATTTGCGTAGGGATAATTGTTTCCACTTACGCATAATTTCCTCCCCTACCAGTTCAGTAAGACTTTGTTTATCGTCAAAGGAATTGTACCATGTGTCAAGAGCGGCAATTTCCTCGACACTTGCCTGCCCTTCAAGATACTTATCGATCAATATGTCTATCTCCTTGGGAACCATCAAAATAAATGTAGTAATAAAAATAACTCGAAAATCAGGCCGAACCACGAATTACAATTTCAGGAAGTTTCAGGTAATTTTCAGGAACCGGTGCCTCATTGGTATCGAGCCGGTGCAGCAACAGTTGAATGGCCGACCGGGCGATATCTCCGATGGGCTGGCGTATAATCGTTATACCGGGGGAATAGAGGCGGAACAGATCATGGTCATCAAAACAAACCATGGCAATATCATCCGGCACCTTCATGTTTAATTGCTGAAAAGCTTCCAGTCCGGAAATACCGAGATAATTCGTTGCAAAGAATACTGCCTCCAGTTCGGGGAATCGCTGGAGAAATTCACCAATCAGCTGTACCACTTTTTCCTGGCTGGCATAATAGGGCAGTCGCAGGATCAGATCCTCCCGTACCTGAAATCCATGTTTACTAAGGGAGCTGCGATAGCCACGCTCTCTTTCCTTCATCTGGATCTGATCAATTTCCACGGTAATCATGGCTATGGACTTATAACCTTTTTCGATGAGATAGTCCATGCCCATCTGGGCTCCGCGGAAGTTATCCACCAGTACCGATGGCACTTTAAGGGAAGGGAAGTACCGATCCATCAGAACTACCGGTTTTCCTGATCTTTTAATACGCTTAATTTCTTCCTCCATGCCGGGAGTGGGCGTAATCAGGTAGCCGTCTACCTGCTGGCTGGTGAGCATGGAAATCAGCTCTCTTCCTTTTTCCAGGTTATTCTCGGTACTACAGTAAACGATTTTGTATCCTTTGGCATAGGCTTCTTCTTCAATGGTTTTGGCCAATGTGGCAAAGAATACGTTGGAAATGTCTTCAACTATCAAGCCGAGGGTTTTGGAATACCCTGTTCGCAGACTCACAGCGGTTTGAAGTGGCCGGTAACCGGTTTCCTGTGCTATGGCCCGTATTTTATCGGCCACTTCATCGCTGATACGTTGTTTTTTGGCCTTACCATTCAGTACCAATGAAACGGTGGATGGCACCACACCTGCCTGGCGGGCTATATCTTTTATCGAAACACGCTTCATTGCTGGAACATACTAAGGCCATCAATTTACAAATTATTTTTCTCGAGCCTGGCCGCCATTTCGATGAGGATGGCTCCGCTTAACTGTATCGTAAGATCGGTAGTTGCGCCAGGCGGGTTTTTCCAGTATGAACCATACAACAGATAGTTCTTATCCGTGCCAGTGGTCCACAGCGTTTTGGCATTGTGTTTCAGATAGTTCGCGAACCGCTGTTTGTCGGAACTCAGCAGACCTTCGGTAAAAATAAGCTCTGTCAGATACCGCACAAAGACTCCTTTGAATAATCCTCCATCACCACCGCCTTCATCTCTTAACAGATTATCATTGAAATTGGTGAGGGTATTGTCTGACAATGTAAAGTTTGCTGCCTGCAACGCATCGCTCAGGTAACCTCCCTGATTGGTAATCCGGTACAGCTCCAGCGCCGCGCCGATAAACAGTCCCTGATTATAGGTGAATTTCCAGGTGGTGTTGCGAACGCCATCATTCTTATCGTTGATTCCGTCGTATACCCAGCCGGTGTTTTTATTATAAAGACTGTCTTTCAGCCAGGTATAGATTTTTTTGGACCAATCCAGATCATCGGGGTTGTTGAACTTCTTATAAAGTCGCGCTGCCAGTATCGCCGCCGGTCCGTTTGCCGGTGTATTCTTATAGTAGGGCATGGCCTTGCGCCAGGCAATTCCACCGCCCATAGTGGTGTTCCATCCGGTTTTGATATCGGCCCAGAGAACATCCACTGCCTGCCGGTATTTTTCATCCCCGGTAGCTTCATAGGCCCGTAACAATGCCAATGCATTCCAGCCCATATCGTCATAGTATTCATTGATAAAGGTATTGCCATTCCGCACGGGCACACCGGCATACCATTTATCCATGTAGTCTTTATAGGTGGCTGAACTGGTGCGGAGATAGGCATCTACCAAAACATCCAGTCCATGTGCCTGCGGCCAGTAATGGAAAGCCGTGCTTGTATTTGATTCATTAAAATAGTTACCGGAGGCATTCCAGAATTTCGAGAGCAGGTTCTGTGTGCTGCTATCTGCCGCGCTGCTCCATTCAATCGGCGGGGTCGCACCGCCAGCGCCACCGTTATTTACACCAAGATCATAGTCCTTCCGGCAGCCGATGCTCCCGAGGAGCATCAGTGCCAGAAACGAAACCTTTATATTTCTCAACAGCATTTTTCCTTATTTAATGATGATTTCATGTGTGTAAGGCGCATCGGGCGCAAAGGAAACCTTGATATCCACGTTTTTCATGTCCGCTTCGGTCATGAATTTGAAGGTGTAGTCCCACCGGTTTACCTCTTGTTTATACAGTTGATACCAGGCAGCAGGCGTAGCAGCAGTCGGACGGCTGTTGTCACGGTTAACACTGCCCCAGTCTTCTTCAAATTCAGTTCCGTCCAGTGATTTGAGTTTCATACGGAATTTGTAACGTTCGTCGCGACCCCAGCTTTCCTGACGGAATTCGATGGGAACGTTCAGTGCTTCAAACCGGCCGCCGCCTACATATTGCAGTTCGGCCTGAATCTGATCTTGCGGAGCAAACCAGAAACCAAGATTGGTAATTTCAGTAATGGTGAACGCAGCACTATTAAAGTCGAGCAGCATGCGGTAAATTTTCGTGCCGGTAGCGGGACTGGCCACTGCTTCACCTTCGCGAAGGGCAGCACCCTGAACCTGATAGGAAGTAATTGAACCGCTGGTACGATTCACAAATTTGTAGGTTCCTTCAGACAGTGAAGTATAGATTTCAAACACACCAGGTTCGTTGGTCGCCTTCAGCTTGATTGCATTTGCAAGATCGGTGCCTGCTTCCGTTGCATCGCCGGTGAGATACACTTCGTTGGGAATCTCTGCAAAGCCTGCGGGACGTTTTAATTCGATCGTTCTGCTTAAGGTTGCCTTTTTTACATTGGTTCCTTTTGAAGCCAGAACTGTCCAGATAAGTTTTCCGGTTGAGAGGGCTTCGATGCCAGCAAAATTTGCGATTCGGTTCAGATCCTTATGGCTGAGGTTCAGACGATTTTGAACACCGTTCCCGTCGGAAGCGATTTTGTAAACGGGAGCGCTGAAATCGCCGCCTTCTTTATCGAAGGCAACTTCATACATAACCAGCGCACCATCTTCTGCTTTTGCATGTTCCCATTCGAAGCCGACAGTGGCTGATGAGGAAGGATCCAGTTCTACAAAAAGGTTATCAACAGGTGCATAAAACTGGGTCACCGCAGTGATGTTCATATTTATGTCCCGATCATCTTTCGAACAGCCGGTGATTACCAGGGCCATCAGAAAGAAACTGGCGATGTTAAAAAGCAATCTATTCATATAATGCAATTTTGTAAAAGAGTGAATGGTTTATTAGTAATTCGGATTCTGAGTGAGGTTTGAATTCTTTCCAATTTCTTCCGCAGGAATTGGCCAGAGGTAATGTTTGGTACGGTCAAAGGCGCGCAGCTGTGCCCGGATGTACCCATTATCGATGGAGGGGTCTCCGTAACGCGCACCATGCGCCCAGCCGTTCAGCACATTTTCTGCGATTCTCCAGCGACGGATATCGTCGATACGTGTGCCTTCCATAGCCAGCTCCACTCTCCTTTCATTGCGGATGATTTCGGTCAGATCACCACCCGGGTAATTGAGTGCGGCCGGATCCGTAAATCCTGCGCGAACGCGAAGGGGCCGGATGGTCTGGTTCCAAATCTGCTCATTCATCTGTCCGAGTGCCTGTTTTGCCTCTGCATACATCAGCAGTACATCAGCATAGCGTATGAGGATGAGGTTTAATCCGGAGTTGAATCCCGCCACGGCAGTAGGATCGTAATACTTTCTCCAGTAATAGCCGGTTGCTGTTCCCTGTCCGGATGGATTGTATTCGTCCACTTTCGCCGGAGAAGGGTCGGAACCCGGTTCGATATAGATGGTATGTGATCCCCCGCCGGCATCGTTCCAGGTGGCTCCGTGGAATACGATGGTTTGCGCAAGCCTCGGATCCCTTCCGGCATAAGGATTATTCGGATCGTAGCCCGAAGAGGGATCCGAAATCGGTTTGCCGTTCAGCATGGGATAGCTGTCCACCAGTTCCTGGGTTGGCGCCAGGTTATTGCTTCTCGCCCCGGCGGAAATAGGTACATAATCGATATGATTATTCCAGGTGCGCAATGCCGGTACGTATTGAAGATCGAGAATCACCTCGCTATTGTATTCATTATTGGGACTGAAAACGGCTGAATAGTTCGGCTGCAGGGCATAGGTTCCGTTTTCAGCCTGGTTATTCATTAAATCTTCACAGATGGCTGCTACATCGGCCATGCGATTTCCTTCATAAAGCAGTACTCTTGCCTTCAGCGCTTTCGCCGCACCGCGTGTGATACGTCCCCGGTCAGAATTGGGATATTGATCACGGGTGGGCAGCACGGCAGCCGCAGCATCCAGTTCGCTCAAAATGAACTCCAGCACTTCGGCGCGGGGTGTGCGGGCTACTCTTTTAGCCTCATCGGGAGTGATATCATTCTTCAGCAAGGGAACATCCCCCCACCAATTTATGAGACGGGAATAATGAAAAGCACGGATGAAGCGCACTTCAGCTTTGCGGCGTTCCCGAAGATTGGCGTCCATTGTGGAATTCTTGTCCACATTATCGAGGAAAATATTGGCGGCTTTGATACCGGCATAATAATAGTTCCATTCATTCAGGAAGCGCGCCAGCGTTGGAGTGAAATTACCACTGGTAATCACGTCCGGATAGCCGGCACTGATACCCAGACGGGTAAAGGCATTGTCGCTCAGTGCTTCGTTATAAAAAAAGTAATTGCTGTTATACATTCTTCCGTAAACATCGTTTACGGCATTGTTCACATTCACCTCATAGTCCCAGAAGGTCAGTTCGGTAAAACGATCCTTTGGAGCCAGATCCAGCTTCTTACACCCGAATGCCGTTGCCACCAGAAAGACTGCAGCGCTGAAACGTTTTATATTGTTAAGAACCATTGTTTAATGTTTAATTGTTAAAAGGTTAAATCCAGGCCTGCGCCCATGAATACCGGAAGCGGGTAAGCGCGCCCACTATTGGCGTTGGAGCTCATGCTGGTATTGTTACCGAATTCCGAGTTTTCCGGATCCAGGAAATTCATTTTTGTAAGTGTCAACAGGTTCTGTCCGCTTACATAGAATCTTGCTTTTTTCATTTTCACTCTGTCCAGAATCCGCGCCGGAACTGTATATCCGATCTGAATATTTTTCAACCGGGCGTATGCCGCATTAAACAGATAGATATCGGAACCCGTGCGATAGTTATTGGCATTGGAGGGTGATCCTGATTCTGCCAGCCGGGGCCATTTGGCATTAGGATTGGTGGGCGTCCAGTAATCTGTCTGATGCTGGTAAAGTGTACCCGAGTATCCCACATGGAATGGCTCCACCAGTTCGCCGCGAACCATAATATCACGCATACCCACCCCCTGAATGAATACCACGGCATCAAATCCTTTTACGCTAACGGAATAGGTAAATCCAAATGTGTAGCGCGGGAATGGGTTACCAAGAATGTATTTATCATTATCATCGATGATACCATCGCCGTTTTTATCCTTAAACCGGAGGTCGCCGGGTACCACAGTGGCATTGGCCGGCTTGGGAAGTGTTTCCACGTCGTGCATGTTCTGAAAAAAGCCGGCAACACGATAGCCCTGGTAAACAGTAATGGGTAATCCAACTTTGCGCACGAACTCGAATTCTTCCTTACGGAGAACCTGTTGATCATTACCGTAGCTATAGGCCAGCAGCTTGTTCAGGTTATCGGCCAGGTTTGCGTCGAAGCGATGGGTAAATAAGGCTCCACGATGTGTATAGCCCACCCGTACTTCCCAGCCGCGGTTACGCACTTTCGCCACATTATAGTCGGGGAATGATGCACCAAACAATCCGGGAACATCATCCCTTCTTACCAGGATGTCGGAGGTGGTTTTGTCGAAAAAGTCAAACGAGAAATCCAGTCGGTTATTCAGGGCAGTACCATCAAGTCCCGCGTTGAAGGTAGCAGCCTTTTCCCAGGTTATCTGAGGGTTGCCCAGAATGAAGCTGGACCCGCCCACCAGTTCGTTGTTAAAGCCATATGCATTGGTGTAGCTTCCGTAGAAGGTCTGATACTGGTAGGCGCTAACGTTCTGGTTACCGAGGATACCATAGGAAACTCTCAGCTTCAAATCGCCCACTTTATCGCGATAGCTGTCCATGAAACTTTCTTCGGTCGCGCGCCATGCAGCACTTACAG
>DATCJQ010000458.1:0-4821 GCA_036562745.1 Flavihumibacter sp. | reverse complement strand
GGGCCGTGCTGTCCCACAACAAGCCGGTCTTGCCGCCTTTCAGCAGCGATTCTGCTGTTTCCATCACCAGTTCGCCCTTGGCTTTGGATGAGTTATGACAGCTGATACATTTTGCTTCGAGGATGGGCTTCACCACATGATCAAACACAATGGCCTGATCAAATGGTACGGGCGCTGCTTTTTTTGCAGACAACAGGGGCGCCATCAGGAAATCATCGCCATGGGTGAGCACGGCCCCCTGGTGGCCCGTTATCAGCAGACCAAAGAGCATCGCTGTACTGCTGATGGTGAGCACAGCCTTACGCTGTTGTATTTTTTTCCGATAGTGATACCATATCAGGGAGAAAAAAGAAACGGCCACCCCGCCCCATTTATGCCAGCTCACCACATCAGATTCATATCCTTCCTCGCGGGAAAGAATCCATCCGAACAGAGCAGAAAACACGGTCAGGTTCAGCGTAATCAGCCAGAGGCCGTTCAGGAGTTTATCCTGTTCGCGATCGGGGCGAATCCATTCCAGCACTATGCACAGCAGCACCAGTACAATGGGGAAATGGAGCAGCAAAGGGTGCATCCTGCCGGCAACCTGTAACCAGACCGGAATCTCCACCCATCGTTCAGTAAATACAAAAAACAGCAGTAGTATATTGGCCGCAAAAGCCAGATTATACAGAATCGTATTCCAGGTGCGCATTAAGCTATGATGTCTTTTACTACAGTTCCGGCAACATCCGTTAAACGATACCGGCGACCAAGGTGTTTAAATGTTAGTCTTTCATGATCCAGTCCCATCAGGTGTAAAACCGTCGCGTGGAAATCGTTTACGTGAACAGGGTTGGAAACGATATTGTATCCGAAATCATCGGTTTCGCCATATACACCGGGCTTCACGCCGCCGCCTGCCATCCAGATGGTGAAACAACGCGGGTGGTGATCGCGACCGTAATTATTTTTCTCGAGGCGGCCCTGGCAATAATTGGTTCTTCCGAACTCCCCGCCCCAGATTACCAGTGTTTCGTCCAGCAATCCCCTTTGCTTGAGGTCGGTGATCAACGCAGCAGATGCCTGATCGGTATCCAGCGCCTGTCCGCGGATTTGTCCGGGCAGATTATCATGCGCATCCCATCCCTGATGATAGAGCTGCACAAAACGGACACCGTTTTCAGACAGCTTTCTTGCCAGCAGACAGTTGGCCGCATAGGTTCCCGGTACCAGGCAATCCGGACCATATAGTTTGATAATAGATTCGGGTTCCCTGGTAAGATCAGTTACCTCCGGCACGGCAGTTTGCATGCGATAAGCCATTTCATACTGCTGTACCTTGGCATTGATTTCCGGATCCCCGAACACGTTAAACGTTTCAGCATTCAGGGCCGCAAGATTGTCAAGCATGGCTCTTCTGTCCATCTGCGTAATGGACTCGTGGTTATTCAGATAAAGTACCGGGTTTTCACCACTGCTGAACTGCACCCCCTGGTGAACGGAATCCAGGAAGCCGTTGGTCCAGAGTTTGGAGTATACACCCTGACCATTACCCTTTCCTTTCGATAACAATACGCAGAAAGCGGGCAGGTTCATATTCTCACTACCCAGTCCATAACTTAGCCAGGCACCCATACTCGGACGGTTACCCACCTGGGCACCGGTTTGGAAAAAAGTGAGTGCCGGATCATGGTTGATGGCTTCCGTGTACATGCTCTTTATAAAGCAGATATCATCCACCACACCGGCTGTATGCGGAAGCAGTTCGCTAATCCAGGCGCGGGCTTCACCGTACTGCGCAAACTTGAAAATGGATCCGGCCAGGGGGAATTTCGCCTGTCCCGATGTCATACCGGTCAGCCTTTGCCCCATACGAATCGAAGCCGGCAAATCATCCCCAAACCGTTCGTTCAGCAGGGGTTTATAATCGAACAGATCCAGCTGCGAAGGCGCTCCATTCTGAAACAGATAAATGATGCGCTTTGCTTTCGGTGCAAAATGGGGTAAGCGCTGGAATACAGCTTCCTCCGCTTCCTTCCTGCTAAAGAGATCGGGAATCAGTAAAGACCCCAGGGCAACGCTTCCGATACCCAAACTCATGCGCGACAAAAACTTGCGCCGGTTCATGTTCAAACGGAACTGAAATTCTTCTTTTTCCATGTTATGATTTTACTATGGCTTCTTCCATGTTATAGATCAGGTTGATGGTCTTCATCAGCGCAGCCTGCGAAACAGGATCAATGGCATCGTTCGCCGGATACTCTCCCACTTTCAGGGTGGCCGCTGCATCCAGCTGACCGGTACGGAATAATTCCTGCTGGGTATGGTGGTATTTCTTCAGGATGCTGAGCTCGGACGAACTGGCTTTCCGGCAAACTATCCTGCGGAATGCCGTTTCAATATTCGTTTGTGCATCCTTGTTAGTCTCCAGTAATTTCTGTGCAAACACCCGCGATGCCTCCAATACAGTGGGATCATTCATCATGGCCAGAGCCTGCAGCGGAGTGTTCGTTTGCAGACGGGTCACTTCACACTGATCGCGGTTGCTCGCATCAAACAGAATCATCGAAGGCGGCGGCACGGTCAGTTTGATGAATGTGTACAATCCCCTTCGGTAGAGTTTATCGCCCTTATCCTGGCGATAGGTAGCCAGCTCTCCGCGTCCGGAAGTAGCAGCTTCCCACAGGCCTTTAGGCTGATAGGGCTTCACGCTGGGACCACCCATGGTCGGAACCAGCAATCCGCTGGACGATAGCACCAGGTCGCGAACGAATTCGGCCTTGAGTCTGGTGCGCGGCCAGTGCGAGAGGTATTTATTGTCGGGATCCTTTTGCAGGGCTTTCTTGCTTACCTCGGCCGACTGACGATAGGTTGCTGAGGTCACTATTTTTTTGATCAGGTATTTGATATCCCAATTGTGCTCCATGAAATCAACAGCCAGCCAGTCGAGCAGTTCGGGATGTGAGGGCAGCTCGCCCTGCATACCAAAATCACCCGCTGTTTTCACCAGTCCTTTTCCAAAGAGTTCCTGCCAGATCTGATTCACAAATACACGGGCTGTGAGCGGATTGTTCCGGTCAACGGTCCATTGTGCCAGTCCCAGTCGGTTTCTGGGATATCGAACGGTATCGTAGCTCATCACCACGGGCAGCGGCATCGGTTGTACGCGCTCGGTGGGCTGATCGTACACTCCGCGGTTCAGGATATAAGTGGGACGAACCGTATCCAGCTCACCCATCACCGAAACCATCAACGAACCGGTGTCCTGGCGATTGATGAAGGACATGGTAGATTCCAGTTCCTGCGGAGTCAGCGTCAGAATGGGGTTCTTGGCTGGCTTGGAAACACCTACATCCCCCTCGTAGCCCACTTCATAGGTATTATTGAAGAAGGCAAACAAACTGAAATAGTCTTTTTGGGAAATCGGATCGTATTTATGATCGTGACATTGGGCGCACTCGGCGGTGAGGCCCAGCAATCCCTTTGTATAGGTTTTGGTTTTGTCGAGAATATATTCGATTCGGTATTCTTCGGGAATCACCCCACCCTCTTCCGTGTACTTGTGGTTACGGAGGAAGGCCGTGGCGAGAATCTGCTCCTTGCTGGCATTGGGCAACATATCGCCCGCCAGCTGCCAGGTAATGAACTGGTCGTAGGGCATGTTCTCGTTAAATGCCTTGATCACCCAGTCGCGCCAGGGCCATTGCGTACGGATATTATCGTCCTGATAGCCATAACTATCCGCATATCGGGCAAGGTCGAGCCAGTAAACTGCCATTTTTTCCCCATAATGGGGATTTGCCAGCAGGGTTTCGACCACTTTTTCGTAGGCATTTTCAGATTTGTCGGCCAGAAACTGATCCATCAATTGTTCGCCGGGGGGCAGACCCGTGATATCCAGTGCCACCCTTTTGAGCAGCCTTTCCTTATCGGCTTCGGGATTCATATCCAGGCCCTTCTCCTTCTGCCTGGCGAGAATGAAATAATCGATCTCGTTCCTTGCTTTGGATTTATCCACTTTGGGAAGCGGCGCTTTTTCAGGTTTTACGAATGCCCAATGCGGTTCGTATTCAGCACCCTGTTCGATCCACTTGCGGATAATGGTCTGCTCTTCCGGGCTAAGCGCACCCAGATGCGAATCCGGCGTGGGCATCATGTACCCCGGATCCGTTGAAATGACTCTCCGGTAGAGTTCAGACGAATCGGGCTTTCCGGGCACCAGGGCATAGGCACCTTTGGTTTCCTTAAGCGGAGCAAAAGCATATTCAGGAAGATCCAGGCGTAACCCGGCCTCCATCTTATTTAAATCGGGACCATGACACTTGAAACATTTATCCGAAAGGATGGGGCGCACATGATAGTTGTAACTGATTTTTCCGGAAAAAGAGCCGGATTGATCAGAAGCATCCATGCAGGCATAAAAAGCAATCGCGGCTACAATCAGACTAAATACTGTAGCCATTATTTTTCTGCTCATTGGCTAATGGCTTAAGGCTTTTCCAAATTTAATACAATTGCATTGATGATTCATATAGCAGTTGGACAAAATACATTAAAAAAAATTAACAAAACCTAGCACTGGCTTGAATTTTATAAATCCGGGAACAGGATGGTACGGGATGCTGGCATTGTTTTTTACCTTACTGACACAAACAAAAAAATAAATTATGAGCAATTGGCTTAAAACCCTGCTGGCCGGTTATGGCGCTTATAAATGGGGCGGCGGCTGCCTCGGCACCATCGTAGTATTTGTATTACTTTACTGGCTGCTGGGTGTCGTCGGATGTTAAGAAAGTACCTGATATGGGCGGTTGCGGGCCTGCTTACACTGGCTGCGCT
>DATCJQ010000452.1:0-2070 GCA_036562745.1 Flavihumibacter sp. | reverse complement strand
TCAAACAGCAATTAGCTTCGATGATGGGCGGAAACCAGCAGGATCCCAATGCCCAGCAGCAGGCGCAGAGCTTCGCGCAATCGCTGGTTAATGCCCTGCAGGATGATCGTCAATCGCTCTATGGAAAAGATTTGTTGCGTGCCATCCTGCTCATCGGCCTCTCCGCGGGTTTGTTGTACTATTTCGCAAAGGGTCGGTTGAAGATGCAGGCGGTATTGATTGGCCTGTTGCTGCTTTCTTCTTTTGATGTACTGTCTGTGGGTCGTCGTTATCTGAGTGCCCGAAATTTTGTGGATGCCGATGATTTCGAAGCGGGATTACGTCCTACTCCGGCTGATCTGCAAATCAGGCAGGATACACGTCTGCCCTATCGTGTGTTTGACCGCTCTACGGGTGGTAGTCCCTTTGAATCGGCCCGTGCCTCCTATTTCCATAACTCGATTGGTGGTTATAGTCCGGCCAAGCTGGGCCTGTATCAGGATCTGATCGAGCACCAGTTATCGAAGGGAAATATGCAGGTGTACAATATGCTCAACACGCGTTATTTCATCATTCAGAATCCCGCGGACGGCAAACCGATCGCACAGATGAATCCGGAGGCTTTTGGTCCGGTTTGGCTGGTGAAAGAGCTGTCCTTCGTGAAGGATGGCAACGAAGAGATGCTGGCGCTTGACAGTACTGATCTTCGCAATGTGGCCGTGATTCAGGAAAAATATCGGGAGGCTGCGGGTCCCGCTCCCGTGGCGGACTCCACTGCAGCCATTACCTGGATCGAGAACATGAACGACCAGATCAGGTACGAATTCAACGCATCATCGAATCAGTTTGCGGTGTTCAGCGAAATCTTCTACGACAAGGGCTGGAACGCCTATATCGACGGACAGCCTGCTGAGTATGTAAAAGTGAACTATATTCTCAGGGGGATGGCCATCCCCGCGGGCAAGCATACCATCGAGTTCAAATTCGAACCCCGTGCCGTGGCAGTAAGCAAAACCGTAACTACTGTGAGTACGATAATGTTGCTGGTTATACTGGGAGTTGGCTTGTTCAAAGAAACAAGGAAGGGAAAAGAGGCATCATAATTATACCTTGTAAAATCCGGGTTTCCCTGCAAGGATGGCTGGAGTTTTCTTCAGCAGCATAGAAAGGTTTTTATAATAACCTTTGAGCAGGGCGAAACTAAGCGTTTTTCGGCTGAACATGCGTGTTATGGGAACCAATATCCCTAATAAGATAGCTTCAACGAGGTAGGCTGTCAAGTGGACCAGATACCAGCCGGCACCATATTGTTTTCGAATCCGGAGAAAATTGGAGAGCAGTATTTGAGCGCCTTTTTTGTCATATAAGTTATAATACCCTTTGCCACCAGAATCAAAAACCTGGTTGGCGGTAGCGCCCTGCAGGTGCGTAAATTTAAGATCGCCATACAGCACAAGGGGGCCCAATTTCCTAAGTCTTGAACACCACTCTATTTCTTCAGCATATAGAAAGAAGTCATTGTCCAGTGCGCCGGCTTTTTCAATGGCTGATTTCTTGACCATGATAAAAGCCCCGTTAAGCCAGTCTACTTCTATGGTGGTATCGGCGTTAGGAACGTTTGTACTTTTCGCATTGAACAACAAGGCCACGGATTTTAGTATCTGCCCCGTAATTGGCAGCGGCAACAGGTTGTTCAATCCACCGGGCGGAAAATAGTTACCCGAAATCTGAGGACTACCGTCTTCATTTAACAACTGAACCCCGGCTGCTATATAATCAGATTGACGCAAACGCCTGTAACATTCATCGATAGCATTTCCCACGGCTATTGTATCCGGGTTCAGGAGTAAAACATAATCTGCGGAAGATGTTTCGATCCCAAGATTATTAGCCCTCGCGAAGCCGGCGTTATAGCCGGTGTTTAAGAATATTACTTCAGGAAACTCCTCCTGCAACAATGGGAGTTCCTCATCTCCGGAATTATTGTCTACTACAATTAATTCAAGAGTTAAAGCAGACTGGTGGAAGAAAGAATTCAGGGAATCCCTTATCAATCCCGCCGATTTATAATTCACTATAATGATGGTGAGG
>DATCJQ010000450.1:0-5341 GCA_036562745.1 Flavihumibacter sp. | reverse complement strand
CGATGAACAAATCGCAGGGGCCGAACAATTTTTCCAATTATGGGAAGATGCCCTTCCGCTCCTGTACCAGCAAGCCTTTGTGTATCGCTATCGCCTGCATAAACCTAAGGACTTGCGAAAGCGTCCGGTGAAATCCAATATGATTCGTTGCCGGGTGTCAAAGGATCGTCCTCAGTTGCAGTTTGCACTTAAAAACGAAGGCGACTATTATCGGCTGAAACCGGAATTATTCGTCCGCGGTCAGCGTCTCCGTCAAACCGATCTTTCCCATTCCCTATTAATTTGCTCGGGCTATACGGTTTACCTGCCGGCATCACCACGAGACCTGGTATTACTGGAACTGCTGGAAAACCTTTGCATATTCCCCGAACATCTTCCCGATTTCGAAAAAGAGGTACTAAAGCCACTGGCTCCCACCTATCGGGTCAACAAGTTTTCCCGGGCTGGTTGAGTTTTTGCACTGTGGTCTAAAAACAAGCAAGATGGATGATCCGATACGGATTTTCGATTTCAAAAGAATCTTTCTGGGTGAAGACCCTCCGCTTTTTTTGCTGGAGATCGTTTTCCGCACCCTGATCATGTATATCTATACCATCCTGTTGCTGCGTGTGCTGGGTAAACGCGGTATGGCACAGCTTTCCACCCTGGAGGTGGCCATCATCATCTGTTTCGGTTCCGCCGTGGGCGATCCCATGATCGGCTCACAGGTGCCTATTTTATATGGCATAGTGGCTATTACAACCGTAGCCTTATTGCAAAGATTGATGGAAAGGGTGATCAATGTGAGTCCGCCGCTGGAGCGCGTTATGGAGGGCGAACCCAATCTCGTGGTGGAAGATGGGATCGTTATTATCGATGCGCTCGAAAAAGAAAACCTCTCGCACGAGGATCTCTATCGCGCCCTTCGCACCAAAGACGTTCAGCAGCTGGGAGAAATTGATAAGGCTTTTTTTGAAACATCCGGACAGATCACGGTGTGGTTTTATCCGCCGCGCAAGGTGAAAAAGGGACTCTCCATTCTGCCCGAAAACCAGTTGCCTCCCGATTCATTGTTCGAATCCGGCGCCATAGCCCCGGAGGATGATTTTTACAGTTGTCGCCAGTGTGGTCATACCCGCGAACTGAAACAGGGAGAGAAGATTGATTGCTGTCCCCAGTGCGGATGCGAACGCTGGCTCAAGAATTCCTGAGCAGGTGATAAAACAAATAAACGAGCAGGTGATAAAACAAATAAAATGGACATAACACAGTTAATCGGGATAGGAGCCAGCATCGGTACAGGACTTTCACTGTTCCCGCAGCTTATCAAATTAATCAAGGAGAAGAAAGCCGAAGATCTATCCATGGGTATGATGATCGTGCTGTTAACCGGACTTGCACTTTGGGTGGTCTATGGCATTCGCAAGGAAGACTGGATCATTATTATTTCAAACGGCGTGTCCCTGGCACTTAATATCAGCATCATTCTGCTTAGTATGAAGTACCGGAACCCGGAAGAGGAGGGCTAGCCTCAGGGGCATAGGTTTTGTATCGATCGGTCGTATGCATCACTGCCAGAGATACTCAAATCCATTGCAAACCAGTCTCCAACAACCTGCTATCAGGGCCAGGTTTCCTCAGATCGAAGAAGCGCAAAAGCATTGCTCTGCCGATTTGGGTAAAGAATTTCCCACTCTGCTTTGTTGCGATTTCAAACAATACCATCATTCTTAAATCTTATCAAATGGCCGCCAAAAAGAACAAACCCGCCGGAACAAACCCCAATAATGAAAAAGCTTCCGAGGCAAGAAAGGGAGTACAGCCGCACAACGAAAAAACCGAATCGCTGCAGCAGCATACGGATAATCCGGATCAGACCCTGATGACCACCAACCACGGCACGAAGATCAACGACGATCAGAACTCGCTGAAATCCGGTCCGCGTGGTGCCACCCTGATGGAAGATTTTATCATGCGCGAGAAAATCACGCATTTCGACCATGAGCGGATTCCGGAACGCATCGTTCACGCGCGTGGATCGGCGGCGCATGGCAGGTTCAAACTGTATAAATCGCTTTCCAAATATACCCGTGCGGCATTTCTGAATGATACATCGGTGGAAACGCCGGTATTTGTGCGGTTCTCTACGGTACAGGGCTCGCGCGGATCCACGGATCTGGCCCGCGATGTACGTGGCTTCGCCGTGAAATTTTATACCTCCGAAGGTAATTTCGACCTCGTCGGAAACAATATGCCGGTCTTTTTTATTCAGGACGCGATCAAGTTTCCCGACCTGGTGCATGCTGTTAAGCCCGAACCGCATAATGAAATTCCGCAGGCCGCTTCGGCGCATGATACCTTCTGGGATTTTATCTCCCTGATGCCCGAATCAACCCATATGATTATGTGGCTGATGAGCGATCGTGCCATTCCCCGCAGTTATCGGATGATGGAAGGCTTCGGCGTGCACACTTTCCGACTGATCAATGAACAGGGCGAATCGCATTTCGTTAAGTTTCATTGGAAGCCTTTACTGGGTGTGCATTCCGTAGCCTGGGATGAAGCGCAGAAAATTTCCGGTAAGGATCCCGACTATCATCGCCGAGATCTGTGGGAAGCCATCGAAAACGGATTCTTCCCCGAGTGGGAACTGGGACTCCAGATTATACCCGAAGCTGATGAACACAAATATCCCTTTGATTTGCTGGATCCCACCAAGATTGTACCCGAGGAACTGGTGCCGGTACAACGTGTGGGAAAACTCACGCTGAACCGTAATCCCGATAATTTCTTCGCAGAAACCGAGCAGGTGGCATTCCATGTGGGACATGTGGTGCCCGGCATCGACTTCACCAATGATCCCTTGCTGCAGGGAAGATTGTTCTCCTACACCGATACTCAACTGATTCGATTAGGCGGACCCAATTTCCACGAGATCCCGATTAACCGCCCCATAGTGCCGGTACACAATAACCAGCGCGATGGATATATGCGGCAAACGATCAATCGCGGACGTGCAAACTATCATCCCAATTCATTGGGTGGTGGCTGTCCCTTCCAGGCAAAATTCAAGGAAGGCGGATTTACCTCACACGCCGAAAAAATCGATGCCCACAAAGTGCGCGAGCGAAGCAGAAGTTTCTTCGATCATTTCAGTCAGGCAAAACTCTTTTTCAACAGTCAGACCGATTTCGAAAAGGAGCATATCATCGAAGCCTTTGGTTTTGAACTGGGCAAGGTCGAAACCATCGCCATTCGCCAACGGATGTTAGGAATATTATCCCTGGTGGATGAAAGCCTGGCGGCCGGGGTGGCTTACAAACTTGGACTAAAAGTACCTGAGCCGGAGAAGCCCATCAATAAAAGTATTCCGGCAGATGGCAATCCTGAGGATTTTGAACCCGTTATAATGGAACCGGAACCCGCGAGCTCGCCCGCTTTAAGCATGGCGAACACCGTGAAAGATTCGATCAGGTCGAGACTGATTGCCATTCTTAGTTCCGATGGGGTGAATGCAAAATCCGTAAATGCGATGAAGAAATCCCTGGAAGCGGCGGGCGCCATGGTGGATATTGTGGCGCCGCGGCTCGGCACCATTTCCGGGGCAGGCAAGGAAGCGATTCCGGTGAATCAGAGTTTCACCACCACTGCTTCGGTGTTTTACGATGCCTTGTATGTGCCCGGTGGAACGGAACATGTGGCAACACTGGAAGCGGATCCCGACGCCATTCATTTTTTGAATGAAGCCTATCGTCATTGCAAAGCCATTGCGGCTGATGAGGAAGCCATGCAGGTATTCAGTGCCACCTATTTCGCAAAAAAATTAAACAACCCTGCCGGTGAAGAAGGATTGCTGATCGGAACCGATGCGTCGACACTTGCTGATCCATTTATTGCAGCGATTGCGCAACACCGGTTCTGGGAGCGGGAAAAGGCCCGAAAAGTACCGGCATGATCTTACTCGAAATCATATTTATCGGATGGATGGCCACCCTGGCGATGACGCTGTTTATGCGCCTCTGCGACTGGATCTCGCCCCGCAACCTCAATGTGATCAATATCCTCAGCAATATGTTGCCGGGGGTATTGGATCGCAGTAAAGAGGCGGATCCGGTGCGGTATAAACCACTGGCTATAATCGTCCACTACGGGATCGGAATCTTTTTTGTGTTATGCTATCATCTTTGGCGGATTACGGAAGGGAACGCCGGCGATGTATCCGTAACCGAGCCCTGGATACTTGGATTTATTTTGGGAACAATCGGCGTCGCCGGGTGGGTCCTGTTTCTGCGGGTGCACCCGGCGCCGCTTCCTACCGTGCCCTGGGAAATCTATCTGGTCTGCATTTTCATCGGACATATCTTTTTCGCCTTCGCTATGAAAGCCGGCTATCAGTACCTCGAAGCATTTAAACTTAACTAAAAACATGAATCAGACAATATTTCAGTTTTTCCACTGGTATTATTCGCCGGAGGGAAATCTCTGGCAGCATGCGGCCGACCAGGCAGGGCGTATGGCCGAACTCGGCATCACGCAAATGTGGTTGCCACCCGCTTATAAATCAGCTCTCGGCGAAAATGAACCAGGATATGCAGTTTATGATCTGTACGACCTGGGCGAATTCGATCAGAAGGGATCTGTGCGCACACGATACGGAACCAAAGAAGAATACCTCGCCTGTATCAAGGCCATTCACGAACATAAGATGGGCGTGCTGGCGGATATTGTTTTAAACCATCGCTGTGGCGCCGACGAAGTGGAATCCATTCCGGTGATGGCAGTGGCTGAAGAGAACCGGATGGAAAAGATTTCGGAGGAGTTCAGAGTGGATGCGCATACCAGGTTCACGTTTCCGGGCCGGCAGGGAATGTATTCCCAATTTATATGGGACTGGCATTGTTTCACCGGGGTTTGTGAAAGCGGGGAGATCCATCTCATCACGAGCGAACACACCAAAGGTGAATGGGATGATGTGCCGGAGAATGAACATGGCAATTTCGATTATCTTATGGGTTGTGATGTGGAATTTCGCAACCAGGCGGTGGTGGAGGAGCTGAAACGTTGGGGCAAATGGTATGTTGAAACCACCGGGGTGGACGGATTTCGCCTGGATGCCGTCAAGCATATCAGTTCCGATTTTTATCCCGAGTGGATTCATTATCTGAATGAGACCTTCCAGCGTCATTTCTTCTGCATTGGTGAATACTGGAAAACGGATCTGGAGCATCTGCTGGGATACCTGGATTCCACCCACCATATGATTCAGCTTTTTGATGTGCCCCTGCATTTCAATTTTCACGAAGCATCCCGGCAGGGTGGCGACTACGATTTGCGCCAGATTTTCGACGGCACGCTCCTGCAG
>DATCJQ010000429.1:0-6151 GCA_036562745.1 Flavihumibacter sp. | reverse complement strand
CCTCAGAACCAACCATGGCCCCCTGCCACCCAATGACCCGGAAAACCTCCGTTGGAATCCGGGCAAATGGTCGCTCACCGTCCGTAACATGACCATCCGCAACGGAAGCCTTAAGAACGATATTGAAACCGAACGCGCTCCCTACTACTATTTCGACGGAGCGCATTTTCAGTTTAAGCAGATCAACTCCCAGTTCCGCGACGTGAACCTGGTGAACGATACCTTCAGCGGCAATATTGAGATCGCCACAAAAGAGCGCTCGGGTTTCGAAGTGAAAAAACTCAGGGCCCATATGAAATTCCACCCCGAAGCGATGGAGTTTCATCAGCTTGATATCCGCACGCCCAAAAGCTATCTGAAGAATTTCTACGCGATGCGATACGACACCTTCGACGACATGAGCGATTTTATCGACAGCATCCGTCTCGATGGGAATTTCACCGACGCAATCGTACATAGTGATGATATCGCCTATTTCGCACCGGAACTCGCCAACTGGAACACCCGGATCAGCCTGAGCGGACGTGCAACCGGCACCATCAGCAATCTGGAAGGGAAAAACGTGGCAATCAAAGCGGGCAACAATACCTATCTGAACGGCGATTTTGTGCTGAAAGGACTCCCCGACATCAAGAAATCCTTCCTCGACGTAACCGTTCGCGATTTCAACGCCACCTATGCGGATATCACCCAATTCTTCCCATCCGTTAAGGAAATTCACGAACCGCGGCTCGACCAGCTGGGATTCCTGCGGTTCAAGGGAAGTTTCACCGGCTTTCTGAACGATTTTGTTGCCTATGGCACGGTGGAAACCGCCCTGGGCACCCTGGCCACCGACGTAAACATGAAACTTCCGGAAAAGGGACCCGCACAATATGACGGAACCATCGAAACCGAAGAGTTCGAACTGGGGAAATTTATAGGCAGTAACATGCTGGGCAGTATCGGCGTGGCCGGTGATATATCCGGACGCGGCTTCACCCTCAACACTCTGGATGCAGGTCTCAAGGGATATATCCCCTTCGTGATCTATAATGGCTATGAATACCGCGATATCGAAATCGACGGAAAATTCGCCAAACAACTTTTCAACGGAAACGTGGCCGTGAATGATGAACACCTCGAAGCCAAACTAAAGGGACTGGTGGATCTTTCCGGCGAGATTCCACGCTTCGACTTCTCGGCACTCGTGGTGAATGCCAACCTCCGCAATATGCGGTTCACCAAAGACGAACTGGACTTCAATGGCACCTTCAATGTGAACTTCAGCGGCAGCACCATCGACAACTTCCTGGGTTCTGCCCGAATTGCCGATGCCTCTGTGTTTAAAAACGGACAACGCATTTCGTTCGACAGTCTCTATGTTGAATCGAGCCTGCAGGAATCCGGCAACAAAACCATCACGGTAAAAAGTAATGAATTCGAGGGAATCCTTGCGGGTAAATTCAATATCAGTTCACTGCCCGATGCCTTCCAGACCTTTCTCAACCGTTATTATCCCAGTTATGTGGCGGCTTCCAAAACCACGGTGGACAATAATTTCAGCTTCTTTATCACTACCCGGAAAATCGACGACTACCTCGATCTGTTCGACAAACGTTTCAAGGGATTCAATTATGCCACCATCAACGGGCAGCTGAATACGGCCGAAAATATTTTCGATGTGGATGCAGAAATCCCCGAGTTCGCCTATAACAAACTTCGTTTCTCCGAGGTGAAACTGCAGGGCCGCGGCGATTTCGACACCCTGGCCGTAAGCACCACCATTGGCGATATCCAGGTGAACGACAGTCTGCATTTCCCCGGCTCGGTGGTAACCGTGCTGGCCAGCAACGATCTGTCGAAAGTATCCATCCAGACCAGTGCCAACCAAACCCTGAACCGCGCCTCTGTTGAGGGCGAGGTACAAACGCTGAAAAACGGGATTCGCATACAGTTCTATCCTTCCAGTTTTGATATCAATGAAAAACCCTGGACTATTGAGAACGGCGGCGAGATCATCCTCAGTAAGGAACTGGTGACCACGGATGGGGTGCGCATCTATAGCGATGAGCAGGAAATCCTCCTGACCTCCACCCCCTCCTCTATCGGAAGAGGCAACGATCTTAAGGTGGAATTAAAGAAAATCAATATCGGCGACTTCGCTCCCTTCTTCGTGAAATCCAACCGGCTGGAGGGATTACTTACCGGCGAAATCGAACTGATCGATCCCTTCAGCAACCTGCACGTGGATGCATTTGCCAAAGCGGAACAGTTCCGCCTGGATAACGATTCCATCGGTGTGCTCGATCTCAGCAGTACCTACTCCAGTAAATCGGGTCGGGTAAATTTCAAAACCATCTCCCAAAACGATCGCTACAATTTTGATATAGCGGGATTGATCAACACGCGCGACAGCCTCGCCGAACAGGTGGATATCACAGCCAATCTCACCCGTACCAAAATCAGTTTGCTGGAGCAGTATCTGACCGGCATTTTTGAAAAACTCGACGGCTATGCAACCGGACAACTTCGCATAGTCGGAACCGGTAGTAACCTGCGATACCTGGGTGATATAAGCCTTACGGAGGGCGGACTGCTGGTTGACTACACCAAAGTGTATTACAAAATTCCCGCAGCACAGGTAAAATTTACGGACGGACTGATAGACTTTGGGAAATTCCAGCTCGAAGACACGCTGGGCAACAAGGGAGAGCTTACCGAGGGAAAACTCTATCATAATAATTTCAACGACCTGGCATTTGACTTCAGTGTCAGGACGAATAAATTGCTGCTCCTGAACACCCAGGCTGCAGATAACAGCATGTTCTATGGAAATGTAATCGGAAAAGCCAACATGAAATTCAGTGGTCCGCTTTACGATATGCAGATGGACATAAGCGGCGAACCAACCGATAGCAGCAATATTTATATCGCAACGGAAACCAGTCGCCAGAACGCGGAAGCCGATTTTATCGTATGGAAGGAATATGGTACGGAGATGACGCCTGTGAGGGAATATGATCGCGAAGCGAACTTCACCATCAGCCTCGATATCCGCGCCAACAATAAGGCCGTGGTAAACATGATTATTGACGAAAGCACGGGCGATATCATCACGGCGAAAGGCAATGGCAACCTCAAAATGCGGGTGGGATCCAAAGAGAACCTGACCATGACCGGCCGTTACGATATCGAAAGCGGATTCTACAATTTCAATTTTCAGGCATGGAAAAAGAATTTTGTGCTGCTGCCCGAACGCAACAACTATATCATCTGGAATGGCGATCCTTACGAAGCCACCTTGAAAATTGATGCGCTTTATTCTGCCAACAACGTAAAGTTCAGCGATCTGCTGAGTAGTGGTGGCTTTGGCATTAACGACCCCAATGTAACCCAGTATCGTGGCACGGTAAATATCATTGCGAATATCACGGAAAAACTTTCACAGCCCAAGATTCGCTTCCGAATTGAATTGCCGGAAAACAGTCCGCTGCGAAACAACTATCAGGCCAGTGCGCTTTTCAAAATCATCCAGGAAGATGAGAACGAGTTGAACAAACAGGTTTCCTACCTGATCCTGTTCAATAATTTCGGTCCGCTTACCGCCGTGGGAAGCTTGCAAAACAACAGCGCTTCTTTTGCGAATACCGCCTTTGAAAGCCTGGTGGTTAGCAGCATCTCCGGCTTCCTGTCGAGCGTGATATCGAATGAATTCTCCAAGATTCTGCAAAATGTGTTCAACGATAAGAGCCTCAAGCTGAACATGAATGCTGCGCTGTACAGTGGAACTAACCTGACGGGACAGTCGAACACACAGATCATGCTGCCCGACCGGACTAATATCAACCTGAGCCTGGCGAAATCTTATCTGAACGAGCGGCTTACCTTCATGGTGGGAAGCGCCATCGATTTTGGTATCAACTCGCGGCAATCGGCCACCTTCCAGTTCCTGCCCGACGTATCGGCCGAATACAAACTGACACCCGACGGGAAATTCAGGATTACCTTCTTTTATCGGAACAACTGGAGTTATGCCTATCAGAGTGCATTGCAACGCTCGGGGGTGGGCCTGTCTTACCGGAAGGAATTTGACCGGATATGGGAACTTTTCTCCCGTAAAAAGAAAAAGAAACCAGAGGAACCCGAGCCGGATTCAACCATTAATCCCGCCGACAGCGGAAATGTTCGCCGGGGTGAAGACGAAGAGGAGGAATAGAAGAAGAGGAATAATTCTTACTCCCCTTCCGCACCTAAAATGGTGTGTCCCAGTTTATCGCGTTTGGTTTTAAGGTAACGCTCATTATATGGGTTGGGATCGATCCGGATCGGAACGGTATCCACGATTTCGATGCCATAGCCTTCCAGTCCCGCTCTTTTCTTGGGATTATTGCTGATCAGTTTGAGTTTGGTCACATTCAGGTGACGAAGGATCTGGGCTCCCACTCCGTAATCGCGTTTATCCATGGGGAATCCGAGATGGAGGTTGGCTTCCACGGTATCCATGCCTTCTTCCTGGAGTTTGTACGCGCGGAGTTTGTTCATCAGCCCGATACCCCTTCCTTCCTGGTTCATATAAAGTACGGCGCCCTTGCCTTCTGCCTCCACCATCTGGAGGGCGCGATGGAGTTGCTCACCGCAATCGCAGCGGAGGGAACCGAGGATATCGCCGGTGAAACAGCTGGAATGCACCCGCACCAGAATGGGTTCGTCTTTTTCCCAGGTACCCTTGATCAGGGCCATGTGTTCGTTCTGGGTATGTTTTTCGCGGAATGCGACCATGGTGAAATGGCCGTATTGGGTGGGCATGGCAACCCGCACCACTTCTTCGATCAGGGTATCGCGTTTGATACGGTATTCAATCAGGTCTTTTATCGAAATTATCTTGATGCCGAATTTCTTGGAGATTTCGAGCAGCTGGGGCAGGCGGGCCATGGTTCCGTCTTCGTTAAGGATTTCCACCAGCACACCGGCGGGTTCACAGCCGGCCAGGCGGGCCAGGTCGATAGTGGCCTCCGTATGTCCGGCGCGACGCAACACCCCGCCTTTTTTTGCTTTGAGCGGGAAAATATGCCCGGGGCGCCCCAGATCTTCAGGTTTTGTATTGGGATCGATCAGGGCCTGAATGGTTTTGGCCCGGTCGTGTGCAGAGATTCCGGTGGTGCAGCCTTGACCCAGCAGGTCAACGGATACCGTAAATGCAGTTTCGTGCAGCGCGGTATTGCTGCTTACCATCATTTCGAGTTTCAGCTCCTCGCAGCGATCTTCCACCAGGGGTGCACAGATCAGTCCACGACCTTCCTTGCTCATGAAATTGATAACTTCAGGCGTTACATGCCGGGCCGCGATCACGAAATCTCCCTCATTTTCACGGTCTTCATCATCCACCACGATCAACATTTTGCCTTCTTTGAAGTCCTCGATTGCACTTTCAATACTATCCAGCATGGGTCGAAATTTTTGCAAAGCTACGGGAAAGCGCGCAGACCCCATTCATACCGTTTTTGCCTTGCGCAGCCATCATATAATAATTATGTTTTATTGATTCAAAACAGGTTGATCTACGGGTAAGTTTGTATATCTCCAGGAAGGTTACAATTTGTTAACATTATCCTAATAACAATCGGAGATTATTCAGTTTCTTTGCACCAAATTGTAAAATTACACACATATGCGTTTGAAGAGAATTGTTCGACTGGTGTGCCTGTTACTGGCTATCACCGTCAGCGCAACAGCTCAGGTAACAACGAGTGGTATGACTGGTACCATTCTGGGGCCTGAGAATTCCGGCTTACTTGGGGCAACTATTAAAGCCACTCACACCCCATCTGGAACTGTTTATACCGCTGTAGCCTCAGAAAGTGGCGTATTTAACATCCAGGGTATGCGTCCTGGTGGCCCGTATACGGTAGAAGTGACCTATGTTGGCCTTTCTCCCGTAACCTTCTCCGATGTGTTTCTTTCTTTGGGTGAGAACTATGTTCTCAATCATAAGTTTACAGAAGACAAAAATGAGCTCGCCAATGTAGTTGTAACGGCAGCAGCAAGAGGAGGCAACCGTTTCAACCGTGAGAAAACCGGTGCGGCTACCAACATCAACGCTACGCAACTGAATCAGTTACCGACCATCAGCCGTAGTATTGGTGACTTCACCCGTATCACTCCTCAGGCG
>DATCJQ010000423.1:0-5223 GCA_036562745.1 Flavihumibacter sp. | reverse complement strand
GCAACAGCATATATTCCAAATTGGCCTCACTGCGAATGGTTTCTGCCCATACCAATCCCTGCAATCCGATGATATTGGTCTTGCCAAAATCAGTCAGCCGATCCTTGCCCACAAAAGCATCAGGCTTCACGGCATTACCGCGCGCATCTTCCTTCGTGTTCCGGAAATAATCATAGGGAATAAAATAGAAGGGCTTGTCCACATCGGTAAATCCACCCCAGTAATAACCAGGCTCCTCGGGCGACCGCAGATAAGCCATATCAAAATAGTTATTGCTCACGGGCGATAACACCACTTTGTATCCGGCATTCGCCAGGCGGTAGGGGAGATCCTCATTACCCCAGCCCACCATATTGTTCCAGACATGCAGGCGATACCCCTCGTTAGCCAGACGCGGATTCACAATCATCTTCGGTTGTCCATCGAGTTTAGTCTTACGCATGCCCACTTCTTCCCAACCGGAAAGCTCGAGTTTGCGATCACTCAGAATCTTCTGTACCCGCGTAAAATAATAGAACCAGAGATCATCCACATTATCGAGTGTCGGATCTTTCGCGATCAGTTCCGTGCAGGCAGGTGATCCCTCCCAAACTCCGGCGGGCACTTCGTCACCACCCATATGAATTGTGGTTAAAGGTGCATCTGCCTCGCGATAGAGTTCCACGATATCATCCACCACACGCTCGATGAAATTGTATACCGAAGGCAGGGCCACACACATCACGTTATCGGTCCAGTACTGCGCCGTGCTGTATTTCGACTGATCCATGGTATCGCGCAGCAGGTAACGCAAGGCTTCCTCCCGATTTCCTTCTGCCATGTATTTGCGATAACGGGCATCCATCGATTTGATAGCGGCACGCGCATGTCCGGGTGTTTCGATTTCGGGAATGATTTGAATATGCCGCTCCTTTGCGTAACGCAGAATTTCGATAAAATCCTGGCGGGAATAATATCCGCTGGCCGGCAGTTTTCCGGGCGTTGGTCCGGCGCCATAGGATGCGGGCAAATTGTTTTTACTGTCGAGAGGATGACCGCGTTGTGAACCGATCTGCGTCAGCTCGGGGAAGGAGGCCATCTCGATACGCCATCCCTCATCATCGTTGAAATGCAGATGCAGGGAGTTGAGTTTGTAGAGCGACATCAGATCGAGAATGCGCATCAGTTCTGCCTTGGGTTGGAAATTCCGGGCGATATCCAGCATCAGGGCACGGAAGCCAAAGCGGGGTGCGTCACTGATCTGCAGTGCGGGCAGTTGAATGCCTCCGGATTTGTTTTTCCACTGCACAGCCGGAACCAGGGCCTGCAGACTCTGGATACCGTAAAAAATACCCGCACCGGTGCCTGCACTGATCACTACACCATTTGAGGAAATACTGAGCTCATAAGCCTCGCCACTGAGGTCATTTTTCACCAGGCGGATGGCACCCTCACGGTCGGGACTACCCGCACTTACCATCAGCGGTTTACCGAAGAGTGCAGCTCCCTGCTTCGCCAGGTAATTGGCTTCCGCCATAAAAGCGGGATCGGTGAAAACCAGGGTTTGCGCATCGAAGGAAAAAAATCCCGTCCCCGCCTGCATTTTAACCGGACTCGGAACGATGGTTGGCAGGTTGGACAGGTCGCTCCAGCTTGCCGATGCGTATTTGTTGTAAAGATCAGCGGGCGAGCGGTATTGAACGGTAGTATCGCTGAAACTGCCATGCGTTACGCTGGCCAGTTCGTAGCCTTTGGAGCTGTCTTTATCCCACACCAGGTAAATTCCATTGGGCGCCGCGGAATGGTTCAGCGAATTACCGATGGTATTGTATTCAAAAACCAGCGCCTCGCCTTTTTTGAGATCGCGGTTACCGGCCAGGGGGTAGAAACGAAAGATGTCGCCATTCACATGTTCCACCGCCATCCCGTTCGACTGCGTGGGTACGGCTTCGCGGCCACAGGAGAAATAAATGCTCCAGCCGGTACCCGGGAAAACCGATTTGCCAATATTTCTGATGGTAATCTCATTCAGGGCTTTGAATTCGTTCTGGTGGTTATTGGTAACGAGTCGCCACTGCAATTCCACCGGAATTTTGGTATCGGCAGATTTTTTCTGGGCAAGCGCCATTACAGAACAAAGCCAAACAAGAACAAGGACCAGTAGAGAACGCATTTGCAAATGATTTAGGTGCTAAAAATAGAATAGTTTTGGCAGTATAACCATCACGATGATACTTGGTACCGGCATCGATCTGATTGAAACGGCTCGTATAGAAAGAAGTCTGAATGGAAAGGAGGGATTCCGTCAACTGGTATTTTCTCCTGCTGAAATCGACTATTGTGAAAAGCAGAGTGATCCCTATCAGCATTATGCTGCCCGGTTTGCGGCCAAGGAAGCCTTCTTCAAGGCCCTGGGCACAGGCTGGATCAACGGAACGGCTTTTCATGAAGTGGAAATCGTTCACAACGAACAGGGGCAGCCGCAGATCAGTCTGTTGGGGGAAACCGCTCAAACATTGGCGAACCGGTCAATCCGGCGTATCCATGTATCTTTGTCGCACCAGAAAACAATGGCTACGGCTATTGTGATACTGGAAGACTAACACCCGTTGCAATCTATGTATTCACCCGATATTGTATTTGACTCGCCGGCTGCTATCCGTACTTTACAGGAGAAAAAACTGCAGGAACTGGTTAGTTATCTGGCGGTTCATTCGCCCTTTTACAGGGAGCGGTTTGCCGCTCATAAAATTGATCCGGCTTCCATCCGGAGCCTGGATGATCTGAAGCATTTGCCGGTTACCACCAAGGAGGAGCTGCAGCTGAGGAATACCGATTTTTTCTGTGTTCCGCGTGAGCGCGTGGCCGAATATATGGCCAGCTCGGGTACCCTGGGTACGCCGGTAACAGTGGCGCTGACGCAGAAGGATCTTGAGCGACTGGCTTACAATGAAGCCTGCTCCTTTCGCACGGCGGGGGGCAGTTCCGATGATGTATACCAGTTGATGCTGACCCTCGACCGGCAGTTCATGGCGGGTATCGCTTATTATATGGGAATCCGTCAGTTGGGAGCGGGATTGGTACGCGTTGGTCCCGGTGCCCCGTTTTTGCAGTGGTCCACCATTCAGCGTTTGTCCCCGACCGTTATCGTGGCCGTGCCTTCATTTCTCGTAAAACTGATCGAATACGCGGAGGCCAACGGAATCGACCTGAACAGCAGCTCGGTGAAGGCTGCCATCTGCATAGGCGAAACCATTCGTCAGCCCGATAACCAGCCCAATCGCCTGGCCACCCGCATTCAGCAGGCCTGGAATATCGAGTTATACGGCACCTATGCATCTACTGAAATGCAAACGGCCTTTACCGAATGCAAGGCGGCAGCGGGAGGTCACCTGAATCCTGAGCTCCTGATCGTGGAGCTGCTGGATGATCAGAACCAGCCCGTGGCACCCGGCCAGGAGGGCGAGGTAACCATCACCACCCTGGGCGTGGAGGGCATGCCCCTGCTTCGCTACAAGACGGGAGATATCTGTATCCTGCACGACGCGCCCTGCTCCTGCGGACGCAATACACCGCGTTTATCGGGAGTGATCGGACGCCGCCAGCAGATGATCAAGTACAAGGGAACCACGCTTTATCCGCCGGCCATTTATGATTTGCTGAACGAGATGCCGCTGATCCGCGATTATGTGGTGGAACTCCGCCGGAGCGAGTGGGATACCGATGAGGTGTGGCTGCACCTCCATATCGAGGATCCGTCCGAGGGATTGCTGACCACCATCCGCGAACGGTTGAGATCACGATTGCGGGTCATCCCTGAGATTCTGCTGGTATCCCCCGCGGAACTACAGCGACTCCAGTTTCCCGAGGGAGGCCGGAAAGCGCAGAAGCTAATCGACAACCGATAACATATAATTGGGAACTCATCCGCTAATAATCGGCTATTTTAGGCAATATCCCTAAATTTGAGCCCCTTCAATAACGCAATCAACGTGACAAACTTTACGATCGAAAAACATTTAACCCTATCCGATTTTGAGGAAATTGTGCTGAATGAAAGGCCTATTTCCGTTCATGCGTCCATTCTTGAAAAAGTTGCCCGTAACCACGAGTTTTTAACGGGTTTCGCTTCGAACAAAATAATCTATGGCATCAACACCGGTTTTGGTCCCATGGCTCAATACCGGATCAGCGAGCAGAATCTGAATCAATTACAGTATAACCTGATCCGCAGTCACAGTACCGGAAGCGGCCAGCCCATTGCGCCGATCCTGGTGCGCGGCTTGCTGCTGGCGAGGCTCAACAATTTTCTGCAGGGCTATTCCGGCGTGCATCCCGAGCTGATCGAACTGCTGGTGGACCTGCTAAATAAAAAAGTTTATCCCGTTATATACGAACACGGTGGCGTGGGTGCCAGCGGCGATCTGGTACAGCTGGCTCATCTGGCTCTGAGCCTGATCGGCGAGGGCGATGTGTGGTATGAGGGAGTGATTCGTCCCACGGAGGAAGTGTTCGCCCAACTTGATATCAGGCCCCTGAAAATCCGGGTGCGCGAGGGACTGGCCCTGATCAACGGTACCTCTGCCATGACCGGCATTGCCCTGGTGAACCTGATCCAGGCCAAGAAATTACTGGAATGGTCGGTATTCATGTCGGCCATAACCAACGAGGTGGTGGAAGCTTATGACGACCATTTCTCTCATGAGCTGAACCATGTAAAACATCACGCCGGGCAGCAGATCATTGCGAAAATGATGCAGGGAATTCTCTCCGACAGCCGCATGATCCGCAGTCGCAAGAAACATTTGTACGAGGGCGACAAAATGGCCCAGGATGTATTCGAGGACAAGGTGCAGGAGTATTATTCGCTCCGTTGTATCACGCAGGTGCTGGGGCCCATTCTCGACACCATCAATAACGCTGAGAAAGTAATCGTGGCGGAATTCAATTCCGTGAATGATAATCCCATTATCGACCATGAAAACGCCAATATTTTCCACGGTGGAAATTTCCATGGCGATTATGTTTCGCTGGAGATGGATAAACTCAAAATCGCCATAACCAAGCTGAGCATGCTGAGCGAACGACAGCTGAACTATTTGTTGAATGCGCGGTTGAATGAAAAGTTCCCTCCCTTCCTGAACCTGGGAACACTGGGATTGAATTTCGGAATCCAGGGCATGCAGTTCACCGCCACATCCACCGTTGCGGAGAATCAGACCTTCAGCAACCCGAGGTATATCC
>DATCJQ010000422.1:0-4295 GCA_036562745.1 Flavihumibacter sp. | reverse complement strand
ACCTGAAAGCCCTAGCCACCACTTTCTCTGTTTACTATAACGGAGCGAACCAGGGTCGTTATTCTTTCACCTATAATGGTGACCTGAATGGTGATGGTATCAACGCTGACCTTCTCTATGTTCCCAATGATGCAGCTGACCTGAACTGGGCTCCCATTGCAGCCTCAGGAAACGCTCCTGCATTCACTGTTGAACAACAAATCGCAGCATTCAATGAACTCATCAATAGCAACGATTACCTGCGTTCCAGAAAAGGAAAATACGCAGAACGTAACGGTGCCCTGCTGCCCTGGTTACATCGTATTGATGCTCGTCTGCTGCAAGACATCTTCGCCAACATTGGTAAAAACAAGAACACTTTACAGCTGAGCATCGACGTAATCAACCTGCCCAACCTGCTCAACTCAGATTGGGGTATCCAGAAAACGCTGATCTCATCTTCTAACCAGCCTCTGAGAAGAGCCAGTGTAGATGCGAATGGTGTTCCCACTTTCCGTATGTCTACTGTACAGGTAGGCGGACAAACTGTTCTGCCCACATCCGTACTGCGCGATGTAACAACTCTGGGTACTACCTGGAGCATGCAGATCGGTCTGCGTTATATCTTCAACTAAGAAGTATATAATCTCGCATAAAAAGAGGCGGTCCCAATGGAGACCGCCTCTTTCTTTTATCAACTCATCAATATAATTCACCCCCCTTCACCCTTCACCCTTCACCATTCACCCTTCACCATTCACCCTTCCCCCTACTCACATGGTATCTCCGTGAAACCGCAGCCCAGTTGCCCCAAACTTTCCCTCAACCTGTCTGAATGCGTGTCCGTAACGAATACCTGTCCGTCGTTCACCAGGCATACTTCCTGAAGCAGGTTTTGCATTCTTATCGCATCGAGTTTTTCAAATACATCGTCCAGCAGCAGGAGGGGAGCAAAGCCTTTTTTCTGCTTGAGCAGGCTGAATTCGGCCAGTTTCAGGGAGAACAGCAGGCTTTTCCGTTGTCCCTGTGACGCAATTTGCCGGAAGGGCTGTCCCGCCAGGCTGATAGCAATATCATCGCGATGGATTCCCGACTGGGTGCGACCGCTGGCCAGATCGCGCTGCCGGTTTTGCTGCAGCAGGTCGGAGAGGGTGGCGCTGTGGAGAGGACTCTGATAAGCCAGTTCCAGATCATACCGGCTGCCGGCGATGGTGGCATACCGGCTGATGGCATCGTTCAGGAGCTGTTCGCAATATTGTTTCCGCTTTTCAAACACATAGGCGGCGGGTTCCAGGAGCTGCTGATCCAGGATCTCCAGCAGGTCGGCATTCCGGCGACCGGTTTCCAATTGCTGTTTCAGCAGGCTGTTCCGTTGTTGCAGCACCCGGTTATAGGTCATCAGTTTAACGAGGTAATCATGATCAATCTGGGAGAGCAGGGCATCCAGGAAACGCCGGCGTTCCTCGCTGCCATCCACGATAATCTGCACATCATCGGGGGCGATCACCACCGCCGGGAAGGCGCCGATATGGTCGGACAGCCGCTCGCAGGGTTCCTGGTTCACCAGGAAGGATTTCTTGCCGGTTTCACGGATAATGCCTGTTACCTCGAAATCCTGTCCGTTCCGGTTAAACCGGCCCGATACCCGTAATCCCTGGGCCCCGTGCAGCACCAGGGCGCTGTCGGACCGCTGGAAATAACTTTTGGTAAAGCAGAGAAAATAAATGGCATCCAGCAGGTTGGTTTTCCCGATCCCGTTGCGGCCGCTGATGGCCACAATCCGCTCCGGAAACTCCCATTGGGCGTTCAGATAATTCTTGAACTGATAGACCGATATGGCGTTAAGACGTAACAAGTTGGATGCAATATTACACCCTTTCGCAGCTTGATTGTCATTCTGTATTTTCCCTTATCTTTGCCCGTCTCAAAACTAAAAATGTGGCAGTAAAATTTTCAAAGGAGACCTATCTCTACTGGTACGAGTTGATGCAACTGATTCGCCAGTTTGAACTGAAGGCTGAAGAGAAATACAAAATGGAGGGTAAGATCCGCGGCTTTTTCCACGCCTATGTAGGGCAGGAAGCTATCGCCGCCGGATGTATGACCGCTACCAAACCGGAAGATGCTTTTATCACAGCGTATCGCGACCACGGTCTGGCCCTGGCCAAAGGGATCAGCGCCAAAGCCTGTATGGCCGAACTCTATGGTAAAGCTACCGGATGTGCTAAAGGTAAAGGTGGTTCCATGCACTTCTTCGGAAAGCAGGAGCGCTTTTTCGGCGGACATGGGATCGTGGGTGCGCAGATCGGTACCGGTGCCGGTATCGCCTTCGCGGAAAAATACAAGGGAACCGATGCCGTTTGTCTGACCTTCTTCGGCGACGGTGCCGCCCGTCAGGGTATGTTGCATGAGACCTTCAACCTGGCCATGCTCTGGAAACTGCCCGTGATCTTCATTTGTGAGAATAACAATTATGCCATGGGTACTTCCGTGGAAAGAACCTCCAATGTGCATGATATCTATAAACTGGCCGATGCTTACGAAATGCCCGCCGACTCCATCGATGGTATGAGTCCGGAAGCCGTTCACGAAAGCATTGCCCGTGCCGTTAAACGCGCCCGCGAAGGGGATGGTCCGACCCTTATCGAGATCAAAACCTACCGTTATAAGGGGCACTCCATTTCCGACCCGCAGAAATACCGCACCAAAGAAGAAGTGGAAGAATACAAACAGCGTGATCCGATTGAACAGGTGAAGAAAACCATCCTGGACAATAAATTCGCAACTGCGGAGGAAATCGCTGTGATCGACAAACGCGTGGAAGATCAGGTGGAAGAGTCTGTGAAATTCGCAGAGGAAAGTCCCTGGCCGAGCGACGACGAAGTATTGAAAGATATTTATGTTGATCAAAACTATCCCTTCATCGTAGACTAACTTTTCATATAAAAAACATGGCTGAAAATAAAAATGCACCGGTTCAATCGGTTGAACCAAACGAAATCGTTGATAAGGTAACTGGCTTCTGGGAAAAGAACAGTAAAAACATACTGATTGCACTGGCCGCCATTGTGGTAATTGCAGGCGGTATCTTCGGATACAAATACCTGGTTGCCGAACCCGCCGAACGCAAGGCCAATGATGCCATTTTCCGTGCCCAGCAATATTTCCAGCAGGATTCGCTGGATCTGGCCCTGAACGGAGATGCCACCAATCCGGGTTTCCTGAAAATCATCGACAAACACAGCGGAACTCCCGCGGCTAATCTGTCCAAATTCTACGCCGGTGCCATCTACCTGCGTCAGGGTGATTTCGCGAAAGCCGAAAAATACCTGAAGGAATTCTCCACTTCATCTCCCCAGATCAGCGCACGCGCCAAATCCTTACTGGCCGATGCCTATGCCGAACAGGGGAAAAATGAAGAAGCTGCCAAACTCTATCGCGAAGCAGCCGGTATCTTCGAGAAAGATGAATTCAATTCTGCAGAATACCTGTTCCGTGCCGGTTTTCTTTATGAAAGCATGGGCAAGAACAAGGAAGCTATTGAAGCATACAAACTGATCAAAGAAAAATACCCGCGTTCTGAAAGAGGTTTTGAAGTTGAAAAATACCTCGCCAGACTGGGAGAATTTTAAGAAATATTATGGCAGCAACTGGAAATACCACTGTTGTTAAGATACCAGCAGGCATCCTCCCCAAGGATGCCTGTGTTGTTCTGGTGAAAACAGAATGGAACGAACCTATCATCAATGAACTGGAGAATGGCGCGCTGAAAATCCTGAAGGAACAGGGCGTGCAGAGCATAGCCAGCATCACCGTACCCGGGGCCGTCGAAATTCCCTTCGCCATTAAGGCGTTCTGGAATGCGAAAAAATATCGCGATGAGCGTCCGCATGCTTTTATCGCCCTGGGCTGTGTGATCAAGGGCGATACGCCGCACTTCGAGTATGTTTGTAAAGCGGTAACGGAGGGCGTGGTGCTCCTGAACAATGAACTGCCGGTGCCCACTATTTTCGGTGTATTGACGGTGCTGAACGAACAGCAGGCCTGGGACCGATTGGGTGGGGTGCACGGCCATAAGGGCGAAGAAGCCGCCATTACTGCCTTAAAAATGATTGCGCTCCAGCGGAGCTTTAAAAAATAATGCGTGTGAAGGTACAGTTGTTTATTCCCTGCTTTGTGGACCAGTTATTCCCCTCCACCGCCATGAATATGGTGAAAGTGTTGGAGAAACTGGGCTGTAAGGTGGAGTATAATACCAATCAGACCTGTTGCGGACAGCCCGCTTACAATGCCGGATTTCGTGCCGAAGCCAAGGC
>DATCJQ010000414.1:0-7877 GCA_036562745.1 Flavihumibacter sp. | reverse complement strand
AAAATGGGAGTCTTGAATTCATGCGCCAGGTTCTGCAGAAATTCCTTGCGGAATGCCTCATTGCGGCGCAGCAGCTCAATCTCACCCTGACGCTGTGTGGCCCATTTCTCAACGTCCTCCTTTACTTCGTCTATACTTTTCTGTGGGATGATATACTTGTTGTAAAACTCCTCGCGCTTGGTGGCTTTGGTCTGATAAATGAATTTATATATCAGCTTGATCCGGCGATAGATAAAACGCTGCAGAAAATAGAAGATCAGCAGATAGGCCACCAGGAACAGCACGCCAAATGAACTCAGGGCAACGATCCAGTCCTTTACCAGAATCAGATTGGCCAGTCCGACAAGCGCCGAAATGGAGAAAGCGAGAATGGCGGCCACTTCCCGGGGCGATAAATTTTTGAACTGCAGCATGCCGGTTAAATTCTGTTAAAAATGGATGTTTGCTTAAAGATCGAATTTATATCCCACACCTTTCACGGTAGTGATGCAATCCAGTCCAAGTTTTTGCCGGATTTTCCGGATATGCACGTCGATGGTGCGGTCGCCCACAATCACTTCGTTGCCCCAGACCTCATTGAGGATTTCATTGCGCAGGAAAACCCGTCCGGGTTTGGAAGCCAGCAGGTAAAGCAGTTCAAACTCTTTTTTCGCCAGGGCAATTTCCTTATCGTCCACCCGCACCAGAAACTGGATGGGGTCGATCACGAGGTTGTTGAGCTTCAGTACCCCGTGTCCGGTTTCCTGCGTTTTCGTGATCCGGCGGAACAGGGCATTGACGCGACTGACCAGGAGCTTGGGACTGATGGGCTTGTTCACATAATCGTCGGCACCGGTATCCAATCCCTTTAACTGGGAAGATTCATCGCTGAGGGCGGTCAGGAATATGATCAGGGTGTCTTTGAACCGGGGTTGGGTACGCAGTATTTCGCAGACTTCCACGCCGTTTCGTTTAGGCATCATGATATCCAGGATAATCAGATCGGGCTGGATTTGCCGGGCCTTGGTCAGCGCTTCATCGCCATCCCGGGCTGTATACACCGTGTAGCCTTCCGCATTCAGATTGTATTGGATGATTTCCAGAATATCGGGCTCGTCGTCGGCTATCAGTATCTTTTTTTCCCAGTTCTCCATCAAATTTTGTTTACGCAAAGTTAACTACCTCAGCGCAGTACGCATTTTGGCACCAATTATGAAATTGTTAAGGGCAATTTTAGCGGCCCTGAAACGTTATGCAGGTGTTGCATTGTGTAACTTTGAATTCAAGGATCACTATCTATGAATAAACTATTACCCTTTTTATGCCTGGTTTTGTCCGGCCTGGGTTCCTTCGCACAAACATCGGCATCGCCTTATCAGGGCCTGCCCAAGCCGGGTTACCCGGTGGAAAGAAGCCGTGTGATCTTCCACGAAAACATTGATAAAGAACAGGCTAAGCTGTTTCAGCAGCCCGGATCCTACATTAAAGGGTATATCCCCCTGATGAAGGATGAGTCGATCAATATGGCCGTTCGCTTTGCCATGATCGACCAGTTCGACGAGATCCAGAAATCCGTGGAACTCGACAGCCTGCTTAAGGATAACGAAAAAATTAAATATTTAAAGGGCCTGGAAATCATGGCCCGCAACTTCGGTTCGGGGGCTCGTTCCCGTCAGATTTCGCCTACGCTGGCGCCCGACATGGTAAATGCCTTCAAAGCTGCCGTGGAGCTGGACCGTCAGAACAAGGGCATCGACCCCATCGTGGCATCTTCGCACTACTGGGTGGGTAAAATTTTGGTCGATTGTTTCTCCTATCCCGAGAATGTGGGCGTGAAAGCCAGTAAGGAAATTCTGCAGATCAAATACCTGCAGCTTTATCCAGAGAAGACCATGCCCTTCCTCAAGGCCAATGTTTCCTATCCCAAACGGGATAGCCTGATCGCCGCCGAAGCCCGCCGCGATCCCCGCAAAGTGTACGATTATGCAGCTTCCAACGATGCGCTCGCACGGTATATCCGCATTCACCCCGATCCAGTGGTGAAGGTGATCGCCGAAATGGCATCAAGCCGCAGCGGACAGCTTTATTTCCCCTTTATTGATGAGATCTATCGCGGCAAACTCAGCTTCGCCGATATCGATAAAGTGAAGGATAATGATCTGGAATACTATCGCCTCATGGTGAAAACCCGCTTAACCCACACCGACAGGATGCTGCAGCGCGATACCCCGATGGAGCGCAAAGCCCTGATCGAGCGGATGGATACCAAGGCACGCCAGTATTTTATCAGCCAGATCAACGGTTTGCATAATGCCTCGGACCCGGTTCGTTTCAAAGTGATCGAACCCCTCACCCCGCAGGAGCTGTATTATCTCTGCGTACTCGGCGAGGACGAAATCTATACATCCAGCTACAGAGGGGTATTCAAACGCATCATCACCAAGCTGAAGGGTACACCCACCGACAGCCTGTTCATGAGCGTGAACTTCGACTATTTCAGGAAATTCATCAAAATGGCGGCGGCATATAACGAGCTCGACACTCTGCTGAAACTGATGCCCGACAGCAATGCCACCGTGCTGATGAAATCCTTCATGTTCGGACTGGAAAAAACAACCACCATTAACTCTGTGGAAGATGCGGTGGATGTGGCCGACGCCTATTCGAGCATTTTCGAGAAGAACAAGGTGCTTGCCGCCAACATGCTGGAGGAAGCTAAACTGAACTACGAACGCAATGTTCAGAACGGTGATCTGAATGGTCAGAAAATCTACCATATTCAGCGAACCCTCTTTGAGTCGGCCGATACCAGTACCAAAACGGATGTTTCCAAAGCGCTGGGAATTCCGCCCGTGTACAATGTGCCCTTTGAGCGACTGGCCGATTCAGCGGGACGTGTAATCCAGCAGGTATTCTTCTATGGTGATGACGATAAGGACGGGCAGGTGTCTTTCGCGAATTTCATGACCCTTTTCAAAGGTAAACCCGATTGGGCGATTACGGAGAACAAGGATTTCGTAACGATCAAATCGACTAAGGGTAAACCCGTTTGGATTTTTGCCAACAAACCGCTTTATGGCGAAGATGATCCCGATGCGAAAGCCCAGGCCAAACTGGCGGATTATCTCGAGCAGAATAAATTGTATCCCACTATTTATATTCACCGCGGACATAGTTATCATGTTAAGGCCTCGCTGAACCAGATCACGCCCTCAGCAAGAATTGTGGTGCTGGGATCCTGTGGCGGCTATAACAACCTGAACGATGTGCTGACCATTAGTCCGGATGCCCATATCATCTCGTCCAAGCAGATCGGAACCCGCGCGGTGAACGAACCCATCCTGAATGCCATCAATACCTCCGTGCGTAACGGTTCGGCCATTGAGTGGATCCCCATGTGGACTGAGTTGAGCAAGATGTTTACCGGCGAGGCCAAGGAGCGGTTCGACGATTATATTCCGCCGTACAAAAATCTGGGTGCCATCTTTATCAAAGCTTACAGGGGAGTGGAAAGCGAAGAGTAATATCTTTGCGCCATGTCTGCAAGCGCACCGAACAAGAAGATTTTTGATATAGCCTTATTGCGAAGGGTGTTCAGCCTGGCTGCTCCGTACAAGAAAAAGGTTTTTCTGTCGCTGGCGCTGGCTATCCTTCTGGCGGTGCTCTCGCCTGTGCGTCCCTGGCTGATCCAGCTGACGGTTAACGATTATATCCGGAACGGTTTGCTGAATATGGTGATCCAGATCACCCTGATTCAGTTCGGACTATTGCTGATCGAGACGCTGTTTCGGTTCCTGTTCACGTTTACCACATCCTGGTTGGGGCAAAGCGTGGTGAAAAACCTGCGTGTGCGGGTGTTTAACAAGATCATGGGTTTGAATCTTTCGCAGTTTGATACCACGCCCATCGGAACCCTCACTACCCGTACCATCAATGATATTGAGTCGGTGAACGAAGTGTTCTCGGATGGACTGATCCCGATTATTGCGGATTTGCTTTCGATCATTTCCATCCTGTTTGTGATGTTCTGGGTGGACTGGAAACTGGCCCTGATCAGTCTGGCGCCTTTCCCATTCCTGATACTTGCAACCTATATCTTCAAGGAAAGTGTGAACCGCTCTTTTATCCGCGTGCGCAATGCGGTGGCGGCATTGAATGCATTTGTGCAGGAACACCTCACGGGGATCCAGGTGGTGCAGACCTTCTCTGCCGAAGAAAGAGAGTTTGAAAAGTTTAAGAAGATCAACCGCGAACACCGCAACGCCAACATCAACGCGATTTTCGCTTACTCCGTTTTCTTTCCCGTTGTGGAAATTGTATTGGCGGTTTCCACCAGCTTACTCGTGTGGTGGGCCGCCAGCAACGCGCTGGATATGCCCGAAGCGGAAGCTGCCCAGATGGCGGGAAAGATGATCTCCTTTATCCTTTTCCTTAACCTGCTGTTCCGTCCGCTTCGCGTGATTGCCGATAAGTTCAACGTATTGCAGATGGGTATGGTGGCGAGTGAACGTGTGTTTAAGGTGCTCGACAATCAGGACTATATCAGGGAGGAAGGAAGATTTGCTCCGGAGAAAGTGGCTGGCCGGATCGAATTCGATCATGTCTGGTTTGCCTATAACGAGGAGAAATATGTGCTGAAGGATCTCTGCTTTACCGTGGAGCCGGGTGAAACCGTGGCGCTGGTGGGACATACGGGCAGCGGCAAGACATCTATCATTTCGCTGCTAAACCGCCTGTACCGGGTGAATAAGGGAACGATTCGCATCGATGGGGTTCCCGTTGAAGAATACCAGCTCGAAGCCTTGCGCCGTCAGACCGGTGTGGTACTGCAGGATGTGTTCCTGTTTTCCGGATCTGTGATGGAGAATATTACCCTGCGGAATCCATCCATTACACGCGAACAGGTGGAACGCGCGGCCAAACTGATAGGGGTACACGACTTTATCCAAACCCTGCCCGGCGGCTACGATTACCATGTGATGGAAAGAGGGGCGACACTTTCGTTGGGACAGCGCCAGATACTTTCGTTTATACGTGCGCTGTTATATGATCCCAGTATCCTGATTCTCGATGAAGCAACATCCAGTGTGGATACGGAAAGCGAGCAACTGATACAGCAGGCCATCGATACCCTGATTTCGGGGCGTACCGCGATCGTGATTGCGCACCGGTTGAGTACCATTCGCAAAGCGGATAAGATCATCGTTCTCGATAAGGGCGAAATCATGGAAATGGGTACGCATGAGGAACTGCTGGAGAAAGGCGGATTCTATTATGCGCTGCATGAATCGCAATTCCAGGAAGGCTCCGGGGTGAAATGATTATTGGGGCGTTCCTTACGGTAATGTCTATCCGAAATCAGTGATCTGTTTATTGCAGTTCTATTTTATACACAACGGCGTATTCGCTTGGATAGGACTTCGCCAGTTTAATCTGGAGTCCCTTTGCATTTTGGGTCCATTTCACCGGTTCACTACTTCCCACGAGGCTGATCGACTGAATTTTCTCCTTTAATGCACCGCTCGCGAGCGATTTTATGAGCAGGTCTTTTTGCGGCTTGTCAAGTGCAATGGCGTACAGGGTCTTCCCTATGGTGGTAAATCGTATATCCTCGGCCGTGAATGGTTTGTCTTTGCTGTCGGTGAATGCACCCTCGAGGACAGGGGTGGGGCCCTCACCGAAAACGGTCCAGGGACGGGTGCCGTAGATCGCTTCGCCGTTTATGTCGAGCCATTGGCCGATGCCCAGGAGGCGGTCCTGTGCTTCCTCGGGAATGGTGCCATCGGCACGGGGACCGATATTCAGGAGCAGGCATCCGTTTTTACTAACGATATCCACCAGATTGTTCACCAGGTATTTCACCGATTTGAAGGAGTCTTCTTTTATATAACCCCAGGACCGGTAACTCACCGCATCGTCGGTTTGCCAGGGCAGTTCCCGGGTGCTGGCCAGTTTTCCCCGCTCGATATCCAGCACGGTGGTGCCTTCGGGGAAGGACTTATCATATTTATGGTTGATGACCACCCCCTTGTTCCATTCCAGCGCCTTATTATAATAATAGGCCGCGAAGCTCTTGCGCCAGGGTTCCAGGGCCGGCTGTTCGATCCACCAGTCGAACCAGACCAGCTGGGGTTGGTATTTATCCACCAGCTCCACACAGCGGAGCAGCCAGTCGTTCATGAATTCGGGACTCATGGTTTCGTTTGATTCGCGGGCCGGACCGTAAAAATCAGCCCAGGTCGGGTCGTTTACGTCAGATTCGAAACTTCGTCCCCCGTTCATAAACCACCAGTGTTCGATGCGGTGGGTGGATACTCCGAACACCAGTCCCGCTTTCCGGGCAGCCTCGGCCAGTTCGCCCACGATATCGCGCCGGGGGCCCATTGTTGCCGCGTTCCATTTGGACAGGGCCGTGGCATACATGGCAAAGCCGTCGTGATGTTCGGCTACGGGTACCAGATATCGGGCGCCTGCTTTTTTGAAAAGGCTGATCCAGGCTTTGGGATCGAATTTTTCGGCTTTGAACTTCGGGATGAAATCCTTGTACCCGAAATTCTTGTGGTCACCATAGGTTTCCAGGTGATGGTTGAACTCGGCGCTTCCCTTCACATACATATGCCGCGGATACCATTCATTGCCGAAAGCCGGAACGGAGTATACCCCCCAGTGGATGAAAATGCCAAATTTGGCATCGCGGAACCAGTCGGGTGTCTGGTAGTTTTTGAGCGACTCCCAGGTAGGCTGGAACCGGAATGGTGCTGCAGTGTCTTTAGTAGTTGTGGAATGCTGCGCTGTTTGTGCTGAAACAGCCGGTGCCAGGCAAACGGTGCTGGCCAGGGCCATCAAAAGCCTTAATCGGTATGCCATGATCGATGGATTTAGGAGGCGGGCAGGGAAATGGATATTAATATAGGGAAATTTTTATATATAAAGAAGGGCGAAGGGAGAATGGAGAATGGAGAAGGGAGAATAGAGAAGGGGGGCTTGCCGGAGCTTTAGCGGAGGTGGGCAGGGGGAATAATAATCAGGAAATCTTAATGCATAAATCCTATTTCATCCTTTGTAATTAGTGTTTCCTTCCTATCTTTGCGCAAAATTTAGAAACGGCATGGCAAGGAATAGCGTCAAATCTTTACTGGTAGCGGCTTTCAGCGCAATTTTACTGTGTTTTGGTAACGCTGTTCTGGCCAAAGATGGTGGTAATCATGACGAGCCCGCGAAGTTTGATGCGGGGAAAGCCATCCTTCACCACATTGCCGACTCTCACGAATGGCATTTTTTCTCCCTGGGTGAAACCCATGTAACCCTGCCTTTGCCGGTTATCGTGTATTCTCCGCAGCGTGGGCTGAGCGTGTTTTCTTCCTCCAAATTCCATCATGGAACAGAGGTTTATAATGGATACAAGCTGGATCACGATCATATTCTGGCCGTGGATGAAGCCGGAAACGTGGACGAGTCGGTGAAAGTGTATGATTTCTCCATGACGAAAAACGTGGTTCAGATGCTGCTGGCGGTGATCACCCTGGTGCTGATCATGACCAGTGTGGCCAAAAAATATGCAGCCAATGGTGCCAACAAGGCGCCGAGCGGACTGCAGAACGCCATCGAGCCGGTGATTACCTTCGTTCGGGATGAAGTGGCCAAACCCAATCTGGGACACAAATATGCCAAGTACCTGCCCTATCTGCTGACTGTTTTCTTCTTTATTCTGATCAATAACTTATTTGGATTGCTGCCCGGCGCTGCGAACGTAACCGGTAATATCGCCTTTACCGCGCTGCTGGGGCTGATTTCCTTTGTGGTAATTCTTTTCAGCACCAACGGACATTTCTGGGGACATATCTTCTGGCCTCCGGGGGTTCCCTTCCTGGTGAAGCTGATCCTGATTCCGGTGGAAC
>DATCJQ010000410.1:0-5631 GCA_036562745.1 Flavihumibacter sp. | reverse complement strand
GAGGAATACCTCGACCGGATCAATTTTTTCGTGGAGAAAATCATTGCTTCGGAAACACCCGGATTCAGCGGAGCCTGCTGGGGATACAATTTCGATTGGGAATCGCGTGCGTTTTTCCAGCCGAAGTTTACGCCAACGGTGGTGGCATCATCTTTTATTGCCAATGCCCTGCTGGATGCTTATGATATCACCGGCGAAGAACGATTGTTGACCAAGGCCAGAAGCACCTGCGATTTCTTCCTGAAGGATCTGAATCGTACACCCGATAACAAGGGCAATTTTGCGTTCAGCTACTCGAAGAACGATACCAGTGTGGTATTCAACGCATCGCTGCTGGGAAGTCGTTTGCTGGCACGTGTGTACAGCCATACCGGAGAGGAAGAACTGAAAGATGCCGCCCGCAAATCAGTGGCTTTCTGTTGCGATCATCAGAAGGCCGACGGTTCCTGGAGCTATGGCACTTACAGCTTCCACCAGTGGATTGATAATTTTCATACCGGATACAATCTCGAATGTTTAACCGACTATCGCGATTTTACCGGTGATCATGATTTTGATGAAGCGATTGAGAAGGGACTGGATTATTATCTGAATACTTTCTTTACGAAAGAGGGGATATCGAAATACTACAGTAATTCGACCTATCCGATCGATATACATGCACCCACCCAGCTGGTGATTACACTGGCTAAGCTGAACCGGTTTGAGGAACATAAGGAACTGATCGACCGGGTGGTGAACTGGACCATCGATCATATGCAGGATCCCAAGGGCTATTTCTACTACCAGATAAATAAATATTTCCATTCGAGAATTCCCTATATGCGCTGGTCGCAGTCGTGGATGTTCTACGCATTGGCTGTTTATCTGGGACAGGAGAAAAAAACAACCCCTCAAGTACAACCACGAGTACCGCATGAAAATCTGGTTTGATCTGTCCAACTCGCCGCACATTAACATGTTCCATGATATGATCAGGGACCTGGAATCGCGCGGCCATGAGATACTGATTACCTGTCGCCCCCTGGCCAATACCATTGATCTGCTGAAGCAGAAAAACCTGGAGCACACGGTGGTGGGTGAGCATTACGGTAAGAATCTTTACAAGAAACTGTTCGGTTATCCGATCCGGGTGAACCAGTTAAGAAAGTTTCTGCGTGATAAGAAGGTTGATCTTGCCGTATCGCAGTCGTCATTCCATTCGCCGGTGGTTGCCCGCCTGCTGGGAGTGCCATCCATTTATACTAACGATAATGAACATGCGATGGGAAATATTCCCTGTTTCATGTTTGCGAATCTGGTATTGATTCCCGAGAATCTGCCCGTGGAAAAAATCGTGAAAAAGGGGGGGGCTGCAAAACGGATCAAGCAGTATCCCGGCGTGAAGGAAGGCATTTATCTCTGGCAGAAAGGCGAGCAGATTCATGCGGCGCGTCAGGCCAATCCGCCGGATAACAAAACGATTTATGTGCGTCCCGAACCCCTGACGGCGCAATATTATAAAGGCGGACTCAATTTCCTCGACAGCACACTGGAAGCATTGCAGAACCAGTTCAACATAACGATACTTCCGCGGGATAAGACCCAGCTGGAGCATTATCGTCAGCCGAAGTTTTCGAAGATCCGCGTGCCGGATAAGCCCATGCATTTTGACCAGATCGCGAAGGAGTGCACGCTCTTTATAGGGGCGGGCGGATCCATGACGCGTGAGCTGGCCATCCTGGGCATACCCACGATTTCGGTGTATCAGGATGAGTTGCTGGAAGTGGACAAGTTTCTGCTGGAACAGGGCATCATGGCACATGAACCCAACCTGAAACCGGAAGCGGTGGAACAGTTTATCACAGCTCTGCAGAACAAGGAGCCCGATCTGCAGCTGATGCAGAAGGGGAAGGCGGCCTATGAATTATTTATCAACGAAATTTTAAACTACAACAGATAATGGTAAAAGTCGGATTGATTGGAGCGGGAAAGATGGGTATATCACATCTTGCGATCCTGGGAGCTCATCCCGATGCGCAGGTGGTGGGTGTATGTGATACCTCCAAAATGGTAGTGGAAGCATTGGAGAAATACAGTCCTTTCCCCTGTTTCACTGATTACAAGAAAATGCTGGCGCAGGCCCGTCCCGATGCGGTGGTGGTGGCCGTGCCCACCCGTTTTCACGCATCCATGGTAAAGGAATTGCTGGAAATGGGCATCCATGTATTTGTGGAGAAACCTTTTTGTCTTCGCCCGGAAGAAGGCGTGGAACTGATCCAGCTGGCCAAAACCAAAAAACTGGTAAACCAGGTGGGATATCATAACAAATTTGTAGGCACTTTCCACGAGGTGAAAAAACTGCTGCGTGCAGGTGCCATCGGCGATGTGTATCATTTCATGGGACAGGCATACGGTCCGGTGGTGGTGAAGCCCAAGGGCGATACCTGGCGCTCCAATCCCGAAGAGGGCGGGGGCTGTCTGATGGACTATGCATCTCACGTAATTGATCTGATCAACTACCTGATTTCCCCGGTACAATCGGTGCAGGCCAGCAGCCTGAAATCAGTATTCTCCAAACAGGTGGATGATGCCGTATATGCAATGATGTCCTGTCAGAACGGAGTATCCGGTTTATTATCCGTAAACTGGAGCGATGAAACCCATCGTAAGATGACCACCTCCATCAGCATCAACGGAACCAGGGGCAAGATCGTTTCAGATGCCAATGAACTGAAAGTGTATTTCAAGGATAGCAATACGCCGGAAGGGTATACAAGAGGCTGGAATGTGAAATATGTAACGGACCTCACGCCTCCGGTGGATTATTATCTGAGAGGGGAGGAATACTCTGCTCAGATGGACCATTTTATCAAAACCATTCAGGGCAAACTGCCGAATGAAATCAATTCATTTGAATCGGCTTTGAAAACAGACAACGCTATTGCCTTAATCAGAAAAGCTCAACAGTGATGAAGATGGATAGAATTTTATTCGGTGATAATCAGTTTTTCGCTGTAAACCATATATCAGACGAGAAATCGATGGCCCAGGCAATTCGTTTTAAGGACGATGCGGCCATCATCCGCACCCTGGATCATGCCATGGAAGCGGGTATCAATACCTTCATGTGTACCACGCACGACCGGATTGCCAATATCTGCGAAGTGATTCGCCAGCAGCCCGAAAAATACCGCGATTTCAAGATTTATCCCTGTATGCCCTATGCGCATAAATATGCCAATGCCGTAACGGAGCTGGGCATTATGGGAACCATCAAGCAATATGTACCCGGAAACTTTTTCGGCTCCCTCTTTAAAGGCGGGGTGGCTTTCCTGTCGAAGGATTTTCTTTCGATCATGGAACTGCTGATCGATGCCGAAATGAAAATGTTCAAGGGGGTGAATACGCCGGTGATCTTCCTGCAAAACGTGGTTACGGATTTGTTGCTCGGTTTGGGAATGAAGGATGTACTGGTGGCTTTCCACGATTATGTAAAGAAGAAATACAATGCCGAAGCCGGTTTTATCACCATGAACATGCCGGCCCTGCTGAATATGCTGGAAGATGGTGGCATCAAAAATCCCATCATCTGTGCATCCATTAACAAAGTGGGATTCCGCATGTCGGGTGGCAAGGAATTGTATGAGGAAACCCTTCGCACCCGTCAGTTCCGTGCCATCGCGATGCAGGTACTGGCCGGCGGAGCGGTATCGCCCAAAGAAGCCATCGAATATGTATGCAGTCTGCCGAATATTGAATCGATTCTGTTCGGGGCTTCCTCCAAAACCAATATTAATGACACCGCATCGTTAATCAGAAAATACGATGAGGTATATTCAACTACATAAGATCATTACATGAAGATTACCATTGTAGCAGGCGCGCGTCCCAACTTTATGAAAATCGCCCCGATTATCAAGGCGATTCAGGCCCGACAGGCGGAGGGCGCAGCCATTGAATATCGCCTGGTTCATACGGGTCAGCACTACGACAAAAAAATGAGTGCCGACTTCTTCGAACAGTTAGGCATACCCGAACCAGATGCCAACCTGGAAGCCGGCGGCGGTACCCAGGCTGAGCAAACTGCTGCCATCATGGTTCGTTTCGAAAAGGAATTGCAGGAACATCGTCCGGACGTGATCCTGGTGGTGGGAGATGTAACCTCCACCATGGCCTGCACCATCACGGCCAAAAAGCTTTGTGTGGATGCAGTGCACGTGGAAGCGGGTATCCGCTCCGGCGATATGACCATGCCCGAGGAGATCAATCGCATAGTGACCGATTCCATTACCGATCATTTCTTCACCACCAGTGAATTTGCGAATGAGCATCTCCGTAAGACGGGAGTGGAGGAGAGCCGCATCCATTTTGTGGGCAATACCATGATCGATACATTGATGCAAAACCTCGATCGCCTGGTGCAGCCCGAACTTTGGAACACGGCGCAGCTTGCCCAGGGGAAATATTTCCTGCTGACCCTGCACCGTCCGGCGAATGTGGACAATCCCGATAACCTCAAGCATCTGCTCGATACCATCGCCTATCATACCGGCAGTTTGCCTGCCGTATTCCCCGTGCATCCGCGTACCAAAAAAATACTGGATGCCATCGGGTACCAGAGCGATAAACTCATTCTGGCAGAGCCCATGCCTTATCTGGAATTTATCTACCTGGTGAAAAATGCCCTGGCGGTTATTACCGATTCGGGCGGTATCACCGAGGAAGCAACCGTATTGAATGTGCCCTGTATGACCATGCGCGACTCCACCGAAAGGCCCGAGACCGTGACCATGGGCACCAACGAACTGATTGGAACGGATCCGACCAAACTGGAACCCTACCTGGCGAAAATCATGTCGGGGAACTGGAAAACCGGAAAAGTACCACCTCTGTGGGATGGTCAAACCGCCGTGCGGATAGTGAAGAAACTGGAAGAATTATACGGATCCTGAGGCGCAAAAAATTCTACCTCTAAACCATGAATAAACTTTCCTATGTTTTTTATCGGACAATGCTTTGGTTATGGGATATCATCTCCCTTAACCTGGTATTGTTCCTGGTGAGCTATTTCGTAGATCGTGCCCAGGCGCTGGAACAACAGCCCTATCATGTGTTTTTTGCCGTGATCAACCTGGCCTGGATGGCTTCGGTGTATATTACCGGGCTATACCTCGCCAAAGACTGGCTGGATTTCGAAGGGTTTTACAAGCGGACCATCAAGGCCTACCTGTTTACCCTGCTGATTCTGTTCGCCTTTATCTTTCTCTATCATTTCCCGTATTCGAGACTGTATATCCTGCTGGTAATAGCTGGATTTGCGGCCCTGTTGACCTTTAACCGGATAGTTTTTAATATTCTGATCTTTTTCCTGCGAAGCAAGTTCCGTTTGCAGAAGAATGTGGTAGTGGTGGGGTATAATGATCTCAGCAAACGCCTGATCCGATATTTCAACGAGGAATCAAAGTTTGTACATGTGGCGGGCTGCTTTGAAGACAGGGAGCGCCTGACCGAGGAACCGAATTATCCCATTGCAGGAGGCATCAAGGATATCATGCCTTTTGTAATTGAGAACAATGTAACGGAAATCTATTCGACCCTGGCGCCGGAGCATTTCCCCGACCTTTACGAACTCGCCAAACAGGCCGAGAG
>DATCJQ010000407.1:0-8847 GCA_036562745.1 Flavihumibacter sp. | reverse complement strand
AGGCCTGGCTGGCGGGTTATCTCGAGCCGCATTATCCCAATGCATCGGATGATAATTATAATCGCCAATTAAGTAAGGTGCTGGTTTATCTGCAGTCGCCGAAAGCTATTGCACAAACATTTGATCTGTTTGTTGCTGCAGGGAAAAAAGATCCCAACAAAGCGGAAGATATTTCCGGTGATCAGACAACGCTAACATCAGCAGCGGATCTGATTATGCGAAATCCGGATTATGGAATGTCTATCGCGGAAATTCTGGCCAAGTTGCCTCCGCTGGGACAAACTTTTTATGCTACGGTGCTATCGCAGGCCGACAATGTGCTGAGTGAAGAGCAGCTGGACCAATATTTCAAATGGTATGCAAACGCCTTCCAGTATCAGGGCGGTTACAGTTATTCGGGTTTCATCAATCAGTCGCGGAAAATGGCGCTGGCCCATGTGCCGAAAAACCAATTCGCGTATTACAATACGATATCCGGCGATTCTATTGCTGATCGTCCGCCGGCCATGCAGGCAGAAAAAGCCGTGCAGCCCAAGGGTCCCGGCAGAAACTGGACGGTGGAAGAAGCCATGCGATATGTGGACAGTGGCATCGTTAACCGCGATTTCGAAAGGGGAAGAGGCTTGTTTATTTCCAGTCTCTGTGCCTCCTGTCATGCTATGAATGGTGAAGGCGGGGTATCCGGACCGGATCTCACCCAGCTTGGCACCCGATTCTCCTATAAGGATATGCTGGAAGCCATTATCGAGCCGAGTAAAGTGATATCTGATAAGTATGGTGCCACGGTGTTTTATCTGAAGTCGGGCAAATCGATTGTAGGCCGGCTGATCGAAGAAAAAGACGGGAACTATATCATTGCACAGAATCCATTTGCTCCTGATCAGCACCGGGCGGTTCCGAAAAAAGAGGTGATCCGCACCCGTGTTTCAGAAATTTCGCCGATGTTGCCGGAAATGATTGACCGGTTAAACCCCGAGGAGTTGAAAGATTTGCTGGCTTTCCTGAAAAGCGGAGGAAACAAGGAAGATACTATATTTCGGAAAAGCTCAAAATAATTGAACATGCTTACTGCTTATTGGAAAAGCACCTTAGGCGTTGGAATAGTTGCCTGTGCTATATTATCGGTATCCTGTTCGGAACCGGAAGCCAGGCGCACGACGGAGTTTGAATCCATCTTCGACGGGCAGAGTTTCACCGGCTGGAAGGGCGATACGAATTATTGGAGAATTGAGGATAACAGTTTTGTGGGACGTGTGAGTCCGGAAAATCCGCTTTCTGCCAATACTTTCCTTATTTATGACGGTAAAATGCCGGAAGACTTTGAGCTGGAATTGGAATACAAAATCAGCGCCGAAGGAAACAGCGGAGTGCAATACCGGAGCGAATTGGTGGATGGAATTCCATTTGCCCTTCGCGGATATCAGGCTGATATCGACGGCGAGAATGTATATACCGGACAAAATTATGAGGAGAGGGGAAGGGGATTTCTGGCGATGCGCGGTCAGTCGGTAGAGCTGCAAACCGGACAAACACCCCTGGTGAAAGAGGTGCTGGCGGATACCGATTCGCTGAAAAGCCTGATTAAAACCGACGACTGGAATACTCTGATCATCCGGGCAGAGGGGTATAGGCTCGAGCACTTTATTAACGGCGTGAAGATGAGTGAAACCCTCGATAAGGATGAAGTGAATCGCAAAAAATCGGGCCTATTGGGACTGCAACTGCATGTGGCCCCACAGATGGAAGTGCGGTTTAGAAATATTAAGCTGAAAGCATTGGCTGCTAATTAATAGCTAGTCGCTCTTCAAATTATAGAGCTTAATAACTCATCACATTATAGATGCACTCTTCGATCTTCTTGATTTGCTGAACGCGGTCGATACCTTTTACCGTTGAACTGGCGGGAACCTTGATGGAAGTGCTGCTATCCTGTTTCAGGACTTCAAGCGCTTTGAAGATATTCTTGCTCTGACTGCTGAAAACCACACCTTCGGCAGTCAGTTGTTTGCCGCTGAGTACGCCAATCACTTCACCGTTGTGGTTGAAGATCGGACCACCGGAGTTACCCGGGTTGGCCGAGATGGCGATCTGATAGGAAACGGTATCGCCCTTATAACCGGTTTTGGCGCTCAGGTATCCTTCGTTGTAAACGATCTCGGTACGGGGGAAACCGAGGGTGAAAATCTGTTCGCCCAAATCTGCCCTGGTTCTCTTGATACCATAGGGGAGATGTTTTACCGGCTCGAAACGTTGATCGGTAATTTTGAGGATGGCGATATCGGTTTGCTCATCCACATGCAGGGTCTTTGCCTTGAAATATTCACCTTTTGTGTTTACGATATAAACGGAGTCGGCCTGGGCTACCACATGGGCAGAGGTAACCAGGAAACCACGCCCATCAATCAGGAAGCCGGTTCCGCCAAACTTACCGGGACTAGCGGGTTTGTCGGGGTTCAGCTTGAGGGTATTGATCTCGTTCTGGGTTTGTTTCTGGCTGATCTTAACCGTATTGATTTCCTTTTTGAGCTGAGCGATTTCGGAAGGAGTGGTTTTAGGGGTGAGATAAGTCACCAGGCCTGAAATCGCCAGTGCGGTAATACCGGCAATGGATGCAGCCAGTGCCAGCACTCTCTTATATTTGTTCACCATCTGCACCGCTTTCATACGAGACGGGCTGGTTTTGATTTCACCCGAATTCTCCAGTTCCTGATGAATATTGTGCAGTTGGCCGATGAAGTCTTTTCTCTGTCCGTATTGATCAAGCTGTTTCAGGAAGAGGGAATGTTCCACCACCAGTTGGTCGATCTCCGGATTGGAAGCGCGGAGGCTTTCGAAATGAGCCTTCTCCTCCGGAAGCATCTCGTTGTTGAGATATCTTTCGATCGCTTCCATTAATTGCAATTCCTCTCTCATACTTCCAGGGTTTTATATTGGGCAAAGAATATTTTTTTCAGTCGGGTAAGGCATTTGTATTTCTGCGTTTTGGCATTATCTGCATTGGTGTATCCAAAGGAGTTGGCAATATCAACCATGGACTTTTTCTGCAGATAAAATGCGTCCAGCAAGCTTCGGCAGGGCTCCCCCAGGCTTAACATGGCTTTTTCCATCAGGTGAAAAGCCTGGTTTTGTTGTTCCTGCAACTCCAGATCCTCTTCCACGGAAATCCAGTTTTCCTTTCCATCCAGATCAGTGACCCAGAGTTTTTGCTGCTGGCTCAGGCGCTTGAGCCAGAGGCGCCGGCATACAGAATAGATATAGGTTTTCAACTGGCAACTGAGTTCGAACTGCCCGGATCTCACTTTCTCAAACAATACCACCATGGCTTCCTGAAATATGTCCCTCGCATCGTCCACCGTACCATTATTATTGATTATCATGGTCTGAATCATCCCATAATGCTCTTTATATATGGTCGTGGCAGCTCCTTTCTCGTTCCTGGCCAATCCCTCCAACAAAGCTTTTTCTATCGGGTCAGTTGTCACAATTCACTATTTAATACTCAAAATAACAAATAGTAACCCTGAAAAAAAGATGGAATTTTTTTGGCGGCAACACGGTTACCTTTTTTCAATTGGAGTATAAATAAGAAATCATTCATTCAAAACTTAAACGAAGATCAAATGAAAAAGCTCCTGTTTGTATTTGCTATCGCTGCTTTCGCTGCTTGTAACAACTCTGCTGACACTGCAACTGAAGCCACTGAAGCTGCTGCTGATGCCGCTGCTGAAAAAGTAGAAGCTGTTGCTGACAGCGCAAAAGCTACTATCGATTCTACTGTAGCTGCTGTTGCTGATAGCGCTGAAGCTGTTAAACAATAAGAATTTTCATATGGCAAGCAATCGTTAGAGGCCGTCCTGTTCGCAGGATGGCATCTTTTAAACGATTGAGAGAGAGGTCGTTACCAATTGGTATCGACCTTTTTATTTGCGGGTAATTCCCTATTTCTGGACTTATTTTCGATAGGGGGAATGGGGTATTTACGGTACTAAGCAGAAAATCTACGCGATTCGAAGTTTTTCGACGAACGGACTTGTTCAGCCAAAAATTGGATTATAATTTGGCAGGAGAAACCATCCGTTAATCCAAGTATCTGACCCATGAAAAAACCGCTACTCCTTTTTGGTATCCTTTTCGGTTACCTCCTTATTGCCCGGGCCCAGGTGGTGACGCCAAGTTTTAAGGCCAATTTTGGGATTGACGGGGAGCTTCGGTCCACCTATTTCGGAACCTATCAGGTTGCTGCTTCCACTTCACACGACTGGTTTACGAGTAGCACGAACCCCAACGAGAATCAACGTTTTGTAATAGATACAACAGGCGCGGCCTATATTCTGGCGCGTTACAATTCCGATCCGGCATTTCGCCGTTTGCCCTTTTTCCGCACAATGCGCTATCCGGCTTTCTCAGTTTTGGATAACCGAAGACTGATTGATGCCGTGTTCATCCGCGACTACCATGGAGCCGATTCCACGGTTTTTGCCATGTCGAATAAAAATGGCGGGAGTCCGGCCGACTGGACCGGTGCCATCGAAGGGAATATTCCGCAGAAAAATGATATCCTCGACATCATGGTGCATGTACGCCGGGCGGGAAGTTCCAATACCCATACGGTAGCCGACTCGCTTTTCTTTATCGGAGGGATAGCCATTGAAGCCACTTCGGGAAGCCGTTATTTCGATTTTGAACTCTATCAGACCGATATCTTCTATAATCGTTCCACACAAAAATTTACGGGATATGGTCCCGATGCCGGACATACTTCCTGGGAATTTGATCCGGTTACCGGGGCGGTCAGCAAACCCGGGGATGTGATTTTCTCTGCCGAATTCGGAGGCAGTGGCCTTCAGGATCTGGTAGCACGGATCTGGGTTCATCGCGACGCACTGCAGATCAATAGTCCCAATTTCAACTGGGACGGAACCTTTGATGGCGCAAGTTCGGGCGCCACCTATGGCTATGCAGGCATCCGGCCGAAGAATGATAAACCCTTTTATACCGGTATGCAGAATACTACGGCGGTTTGGGCGGGCCCCTTCAAAGTGGTGCGCCGGGATGATTCCGTAAAAGATAATTACGATGCAAAACAGTTTCTGGAGTTTTCGGTGAACATGGGAACCCTTGGATTGGACCCCATCAGTTTGCTCGGCGGAGGCAGTCAGTGCGATATGCCATTCAGGCGTATCTTGGTGAAAACCAGATCATCTGCATCATTTACCGCTGAATTAAAAGACTTTGTTGGCCCCTTTGATTTCTTCAATTTTGAGAATACGGAAGCCTATGCCGATATCCCCATGATCTGTGGGGATGAAAGCATAAGCACCATTAGTGTAATTAACCCCTTGCCCTCCTCCGTTTATACCTGGTATACTCCCGATGGAAATATCGTTGGGCCTACTACCGGATTGAGTATAACTGTTGATACACCAGGGACTTATATCGTTCGTCAACAATTATTAAATGGGTGTAATGTACATTCTGAAGATACGGTGGTGATCGAAAAGACGCCTGGTTGCGGGGTTTTATCCGCCCTGAGGACCGAGCTGACAGGCCGACTGATGGGAGCGGTTGCCGAGCTCAGGTTGACGGTATCAGCAAATGAGCAGATTGAGAGAATGGAGCTCGAAGCTTCTACTGATGGGAAGAATTATACGCAGGTTAAACAATTGTCTGTTAAATCCTTAAATGGATTTACAGACTATAAAATAACTGATAATATATCTCAATTGGAATCATCTGTTATTTATTACAGGGTAAAATTCATAAGAGTCGATGGATCCGTCCGTTATACAACTTCGCTTAAGCTTTTCACAGGCGGAAATCAATTGAACGGGGCGCATTTAAGTCCCAACCCCGTGAGCAGCCAAACCACGCTTTCATTAAGGTCTTCAAAAAATCAACTGGCCCAGATTAAAATTTTTAATGAGCTGGGTGCGTTATTGAAAGTGAAATCTGTTCAGTTGATGGCAGGAACCAATACGATTGTGTTGGATGGCTTTGAAACCTGGAGTAATGGCGTCTATCCCATCCGCGTTCAGACAGAAGATCAGGCTTCGACGATCAAGATGGTGATTCGTCGATCCAAATAATGACCCCGAAATCCAATCTATGAGCACCCGAGTAACCAAGACATTGGTGGCAGCTGCTATGTGCATGGTCCTGAGTTTTGCCGGCCAGGCACAGGAGGCCCACAGTACTGTTATCAATAGTGCCGGCGGACAATTCACCAACGACAAGATGGTCATTGAGTGGAGTGTCGGAGAGCTGGTCCGGATTGATACCCGTCTTTCCGAAAACAAGAATATCATCCTTACACAGGGACTGTTGCAGCCCGAACTGGGCCGTCAGATCGTCCTGATTACCGAACCGGGATTTGCGCCCGGCGAAGTGAAGATCCTGCCCAATCCCGTCCGTTCCCTGCTCCAGGTACAGTTCAGTGCGCGGGAAGCGGGTTTCATGCGTTGTATGTTATACGATGCGAAAGGTGTGCGCCAGGGAGAAGCCAGTTTCCATTATTACGGATATGGTCATACGCAGACATTCGACATGACCCGGCTGTCGGGAGGAAACTACTTCCTTTTTGTTGAACTGGAACCGGTCAGCGGTCCCACCAAAAAGAAGGGATCCTATAAAATCGTGAAACTTAACTAAATCCTATAAACCGAAAAATCCAATTTCCATGATAAAACAAGTTATGCCTTTAGTGGTAGGCCTGTTTTTATGCGGTTCCCTGATGGCACAAGTGCCGAAGCAGATCAATTATCAGGGTATTGCACGAAACGCCTATGGCACGGCCCTCTCTAACCAAACGATTACGCTGCGGCTCACCATTCGGGACGGTAGTGCCACCGGTCCGGTTATCTATCAGGAATCCCGTTCGGTTACCACCAATCAGTTTGGTCTTTTCTCCACAGCCATAGGAGGAGAAGGGGCTACTGCCGTTTCCGGATCCATGAATGCCGCTGCCTGGAATACCGGTACGACCAAATATTTGCAGGTGGAAATGGATGCCAGGGGAGGAAATCAGTTTAGTTCACTGGGTGCGAGTCCGCTTACCAGTGTTCCCTTTGCTTTTCGTGCCGAATCTGCTGCACCGGCTGGCGCAGCAGGAGGCGATCTGAGCGGAGATTATCCGAATCCCACTATCAAAGCTGGCGCCGTTACCGGAGATAAGATCGCTGCCGGAACCATCACGGCCGATAAATTGGCAGACGGAGTAATTCCTTCTTCGCTGCCCGTTAGTGGCGCGGCCGGTGGTGATCTGACCGGCTCATATCCTAATCCCACGATTGCCAACAATGCCGTGGTAGCCAGTAAAATTGCGGCCGGCGCGGTAACCAATGCCAAACTTGCCGACAATGCGGTGGGTACCTCTAATGTGCAGGATGGTGCCATCACGGCGGCTAAGCTCGCTCCGGGGGTGATTCCTTCATCCCTACCGGTTAGCGGAACCGCCGGTGGTGATCTTACCGGCACATATCCCAATCCGACTATTGCCAATAATGCGATCACCAATGCCAAGCTGGCCAACAATTCAGTGGGCACGGCTCAGTTGATGGACGCTTCTGTTAATGCCAATAAAATTGCCGACAATGCCATCGGAGCGAATAAAATTGCAGCTGGTGCAGTAACCAATGCAAAGCTTGCCGCCAATTCGGTAAATACCGCCAACCTGGTAGATGGCTCCATCACAGCCGCTAAGCTGGCACCCGGAGTAATTCCCAGTTCCGTGCCGGTAAGTGGAACCGCGGGGGGTGATCTGAGTGGAACCTATCCGAATCCGACCATTGCGAACAATGCCATTACCAATGCCAAGCTGGCAAACAATGCGGTGGGCACCGCCAATGTACAGGATGGTGCCATTACGGCGGCCAAGCTGGCACCGGGGGTAATTCCCAGTTCCGTGCCGGTGAGTGGAACCGCGGGGGGGGATCTGAGTGGAACTTATCCCAATCCCACCATAGCAAATAATGCAATTACCGCGACCAAGCTTGCCGACAATGCGGTGAGTTCGGCGAAACTTTCTGATAATGCAGTAACCACTGCTAAAATTGCCAACAATGCAGTAACTGCAGTAAAGATTGCAGATAACTCAATCAGTGCTGCTAAAATCAGCGACAATGCGGTGAGTGCTGCAAAGATTGCCGACAATGCAGTAGGTACAACGAAGATTGCGAACAATGCGGTAAGCGCCGATAAAATCGCGGCCGGGGCGGTAACCAATGCCAAACTTGCTGCCAACGCGATTGGAACATCCAACGTACAAGATGGTGCCATTACCGCCGCCAAACTGGCTCCGGGTGTAATTCCCTCATCCCTGCCCGTTAGTGGAACTGCCGGTGGTGATCTGAGCGGAACCTATCCGAATCCGACTATCGCCAATAATGCGGTAACTGCGGTTAAGATTGCAGATAATGCGGTGTCTGCCGCCAAACTTGCCGATAATGCCGTAAGTGCTGCTAAGATTGCAGATAATGCGGTTGGTACAACCAAGATTGCGAACAATGCGGTAAGTGCCGATAAAATTGCGGCCGGCGCGGTAACCAATGCCAAGCTTGCTGCGAATGCCGTGAACACCGCCAACGTGGTGGATGGATCTATTACCGCCGCCAAACTGGCTCCGGGGGTAATTCCCTCATCCCTGCCCGTTAGTGGAGCTGCCGGTGGTGATCTGAGCGGAAACTATCCGAATCCGACTATCGCCAATAATGTGGTAACGACTGGTAAACTCGCCGATAATGCCGTGTCTGCCGCGAAACTGGCCGACAACTCCGTAAGCGCTGCGAAACTGACCGATAATGCGGTAACCAGTGCGAAACTGGCTAACAATGCCGTAACTACTGCCAAGAT
>DATCJQ010000404.1:0-4953 GCA_036562745.1 Flavihumibacter sp. | reverse complement strand
GGATATACCCACGTACAAAGCCTTACCCTGGCGAACGATCAGATCGAGTGCCGACATGGTTTCTTCCAGTGGCGTTGAGGGATCGGGACGATGGTGATAAAATATATCAACGTATTCCAATCCCATTCGGCGCAGACTTTGATCCAGGCTGGCTACGAGGTATTTTTTGGATCCCCGGTCGCCATAGGGTCCCGGCCACATCGGCCATCCTGCTTTGGAGGAGATGACCAGCTCATCGCGATAGCGATATAAATCTTCCTTCAGAATCTGTCCGAAGGCCATTTCAGCAGCGCCCGGGGGCGGACCATAATTATTGGCCAGATCAAAATGCGTGATGCCAAGATCAAATGCCCGGAAGAGGATATTCTTCTTTTCCGCCAGCGTATTTAATTCACCGAAATTATGCCAGAGTCCGAAGGAGATGGCAGGCAGCATGAGTCCGCTCTTTCCGCAACGGCGATAGAGCATCTTATCATAACGGTCATGGGCAGCCGAATACATGTTTTTCAGTTTTAATGGTTAGCCCGACAACCGTTTTCTTACCCTGCTCATCGTTTCGAGGGTAACGCCCAGAAAGGATGCGATATATTTTATGGGCACCCGGTTTGTCAGGTGAGGATAGTTCCTTACGAAATGCTGGTATTTTTTTTCCGCCCCCGGAATCCGGGCGATATAGGCCCTGGCTTCCGCGTGCTGATAATATCGTTCCAGCAGTTTTCGTCCCACAATATTAAACTCTGGATAGGTATGGTACAAGAATTCCAGATCGGCATGCGACAGCACCAGGAGTTCGGCCGCTTCAATCACCTGGATATTTTCCAGTGAGGGTGCCTGGTCAATAAATCCCGAAATGGAAGACACCACTTCGTGATCGATCGAAATCCAGGTAGTGATTTCCTTGTCCTCATCCTGAATGAAGCCTCGGAGGACGCCCTGAATGATAAAATAGACATGATGACAGATTTCGCCGCTTCGAACCAGCATCTTGCCTTTTCGTATGCGCCGGTATTCGGCTTTCTCGCTGAGAAAGCGGATCAGTTCCGGATTAAGCGGGTGTAAACCGTTCAATAAATTTATTACGGCCGAGAAATCCGGGTTTAGGGATTGCTGCATCAAAACAAATATCGGTTAGTACACATATAAGAGCACTGGACCCCGGGGACTAATCCTGCCGTTTTCTTCAAAAGTTTGATTTAAATCAATAGAATTTTGGCAAAAAAAGGTTTGACTTAAATCAACAGTTGCGGGGCGCAACTATCAGAATTCGATAAAAATTAAGTCATTTTTTAAGTGAAAACACCTAGCTAACGACCGTTATTCTTTTAAAATCGCCCAAAAATTTCTTTTTTCTACCATTTTCATAAAGATTGCGGTACACAACATTTAGTTTAAAATGTAGTTCTATTAAGAGACCACTAACACATGCGAAGCAAAGACGACAACCGAAAGCCTGCCAGCCTGCAACATCAGCATGAGATGCTGGAGTTTTTCAACAGACTTTACCCTTTATCGGATCGGGCGGTGGAGCTGATACGCGAAAATTGTTTCCACCTGGCGGTGAAGAAAGGCGGCTATTTATTCAAGCCCGGAATGGGACATCATACCGTTTACCTGTTAACACAGGGAGTGATAAGGGGCTATAGGAAGTATAAGGGCGAGGAGATTACAACCTGGCTGAATGAAGAGAATGAAATCATTACCAGCATCAGTAATCTGGGACTGGATCAGGAATGTGAAGAATATATCCAGGCCATTACGGATGTGCAATTGTTGGGACTCCCCTCCGAAGCAGTGGAAACCCTGTTTCGGGAATGTCCGGAAGCAATGTTTATCGGCCGGCTTTTGCTGGAAGATAATTACCGGGGAGCCGAGGAAAGAGCTTTTATCAGCCGCATCCCGGTAGCTGCCGACAAATACCAGCGGTATATTAAGAAGCATCCGGGACTGATAAACCGGATTCCGCTGAAATATTCCGCCTCTTATCTTGGAATGCGCCTGGAAACCTTATGCCGGTTACGAAGCAAGCAGTTAAGTGCGCACACAGAACCTTTAACCAGTTATTAAAGTCCAACCAACCTTATATATGATTCACCTGAAATCCAACCATCCAAATGAAGATCCCCGAAGACGAATGTTTTCTGCGGTTTCCTGCGATCTTATAAAAGACCAGGAGCTTTATCTTCCTGCGGAACTTGCTGCTCATATCTGCGACTGTCCGATTGCAGCGGTAAGTTTTCATTCCGGTACCGTTTTCCTCGTAAAGAAGGAAAGGGCCGGTGAGCTGGGTTTTAACGAAACATCGGTACAGCATTTTGTGGTACCCACTCCGGAATCTGCCCCCCGTGTTATTTATGATTTAGGCATCGAAAAGGAGCTGAACAGCGTGAAATACATGAATCTGCCTGCCAGGATTCAGTTTATGGTAACCCTGCCCATCCTGATCGAATCGGAACTGGTGGGGTCGCTGACGGTAATGGGAACTGAAAAAAGAAACAGTTTCCCGGAAACCTACCGGGTTGCATTGGAAAAGATTGCCCAGCAAATTGGCCGACTCGTAAATTCGCACGAACTGCAGCAGCAGTCGAATCTGTCGCTGGCCGACCATAATGCAGAACTGCTTCAGAATGAATTGAAACAGATTGCTTATAAAATGCATGAAGATTTCGCGCAAACCCTGGCAGCCACCAAGCTTTACCTCGAATTTGCCGAAGATGATCAGCATGCGAACAAACATTTACTGCAAATCTCCAAAGAAACGATCGATCAGGTCATTCAGAAAATGCGGAATTTCTATATTACGATCGCTCCCCATTCGCTGGAAACCACTTTCTGACAGATATAAAAAAGAGACGTATCGCTACATCTCTTGTCGCCCTGCGGTAGATAATTCAGTTGTCAGAGGCCAGATTAAAATTGATTTCAAAGGCATGGATAAAAAAAACGGGCCATGTACGATACCGTTGATTTTTCCGGTGATCAATTCGATCACCCAGGATATGGATTCGTGCATTTCAAACAAATTCAAGGCCAGTTTTGGCGAAACAATGTTAAGTTGTGCACGTTTTTTACACCTTATATATGAAAAAAAACCTATTCATCCTGTTGTTTAGTGGTTTCCACTTATGCGCTTCTGCGCAGACCTTCCTGCACGGCGCCGGAACCGGTGCTTCTGTTTTCACCGCCAGGGATATCGAGACCTCTGTGTATGGAACTCTGCTCTATTCGCCCCGGGTAACGGTGACTGAAAACGAGCAGTTTTCCGTTTCCATCGGCATCCCGGTCACTATCGGTTTTACCGGAGGGATTGGCTATAACAGCTCGCTGGGAACATACGACGATTTTAAATTCCTGATTTATGCCCCGGCCATGTTGAATTATAACTGGGGCGCGGGCTCATCTCCCCTCAGTGAGCGACGCTTTGGCTTCTTTGCAGGCGCGGGATTTGGCATCACTTTCGGAAATCATTATATGGACAGCTGGGAATACAGCTGGTACGAAGAAAAGACCCGCGCCTACTGGGGGCCCGCAGCCAACGCAGGCGTACGTTTCGGAGTAGGCAAACAGTCGAAAAATATCGAAGTGCTGATGTCCTACAAAAAAGGACTCTCCGCCAATAACCCACAATATTTCGGTCTTTCCTGTTTATTTAACTTCAGATAGGATCAGAATATCGTTTATACGATACTGTGTGACCGAAAAGGATATCCCGCCATCCGTTTTGGTTGAAATTATGTAGATTTATAATGCGTTAGAGGATTTATCGTTCTCTAGTACAACCATCCGCAGACGCCCGCCGTCTAAGCGGTGTAAAACGGTGTAACAGTATCATGTTTAATAAAGCGGGAATATTTTGGGCGATTCTGATTGTAGCCTTTATAACGAATGGCTCCTTTGCGGGCTCCGGTAATCCGGGCAAAACCAATACATCGCGCGACAGCGCGGGACTTGCCCTGCCCATGATTGCCCCCTGGATCACTGTTTACCATGGTTTGCGACTCGATTCACTCGGACTTTCAAGCACCGCTTTTGAACAGGCCCTGGCCGGATGGAATCATCTGAAAGAAAAGGGACAGCTGCGTAATCAATCCATTTTGACCATCGCCGATTTCAGTCAGCCCAGCACAGCCAAACGCTTATACATTATTGACGTGGAGAAAAACGAACTCCTCTTCCATACCTATGTGGCACATGGCCGCAATTCCGGTCTCGAGCAGGCAGTGAGCTACTCCAATAAAGCCAAATCTCATAAAAGCAGTCCGGGTTTCTATCGAACCGAAGCCACCTATATGGGTAGCAATGGGTATTCGTTGAAGCTGTCGGGACTGGAGAAGGGCATCAACGATAATGCCTATCGCAGAGCGATTGTGGTGCATGGAGCCGACTATGTTTCGGAACAACTGATCCGGAACCAGGGTTATTTGGGAAGAAGCTATGGTTGTCCGGCTGTGCCGAAGGAACTGGCCCGACCGATTATCGATGCTATCAAAGATGGCAGCTGCCTCTATATCTACACTCCTGCTCCGCAATACGCCCAATTAAGCCGATTCGTTTCAAGAGGATCCTGACCGGTTTATTTTTCCACCCCGGCAGAAAGCCTTGGTTTGGCTGCAAGGGCTTGATTATCTTTGCATCATAATAAAACTATATGTTGAAAATCGGCGTATTCGGTACGGGACATCTTGGAAAATTTCATCTCAATAACTGGAAAGAAATTACAGGAGTGGAATTGGTAGGGTTTTATGACCCGAATGATCAGGTGGCCGAAGAAGTAAGTCGTGTGTATGGAATCCCCCGTTATCAGGATCCGGTAGCCCTGCTGCAGTCGATTGATGCTGCTGATATCGTTGCACCCACCAATTACCATTTCGAATTATGTCAGCTGGCCATCCGCAACGGCAAACATGTATTTGTGGAGAAACCGCTCGCCAATACCATGGAAGAAGCGCGTGAACT
>DATCJQ010000382.1:0-4200 GCA_036562745.1 Flavihumibacter sp. | reverse complement strand
TGCCTGCAGTGCCTGGATCGCTTCGGTGGGATGCGCGTAGGTTTGGCCATTCACCGCAGTGAGATGACCTTTCTCGAAATGCAGTACCACTTCTTCGGGAGCCGTTTTGCTCACCTGTGTGGGCCATGCTTCTTCGGGCAGCATCCCCTTGCTGTGCAGGGTTTCCTTACCACCCACGCTGGTTCCCCAGAGGCCTTTATTAATGGAGTATTGTGCCTTTTCAAAGTTCATTTCCACATCGCGCTCTTTGAGGTAGGCGATTTCAGCCTCGCGGCTCAGTTGCAGATCGCGGATGGGTGTCAGAATCGGCAGATTGGGAATCATGATATGAAACACCATGTCGAAGCGAACCTGGTCGTTACCCGCACCGGTACTACCGTGCGCAACCGCATCGGCACCGATTTTCTTCGCGTGTTCCGCAATATGGATAGCCTGGCTAAGCCGTTCCGCCGAAACACTGAGCGGATAGGTATTATTCTTGAGTACGTTTCCGAACACCAGGTATTGGATAATCCGGTCGTAGTAATCTTTTACAGCATTAACTGTGGTATGCGATTTCACGCCCAGCTTGCGGGCATGCGCTTCGATTCTTGTCAATTCTTCCTCACTGAATCCACCGGTATTAACGATTATGGAATGCACTTCGTAACCGAGATCCTCGTACAAATATTTAGCACAAAAGGTAGTATCCAGTCCGCCGCTAAACCCGAGTACAACTTTTTTTGATGTCATCTTAACGTATAGATTTAGAAATGAAAGAATGAAAAGAATCTTTTTTTGGAGGAATCGCCCCCGCCGCCTTTGTGTTCGGCACCTGCCATTTTCCTGAGTGCCGACAGAAAACGCGATTTCTTCAAACGCATCAGGCGCTCGTAGCCCTTGGAATGCTGTTTAAAATCCTCCGCGGTTTCTTCCGGTTGATAGTGGTCTTTGGGGTCGTAGAGCATGGCGGTGCACAAACAGTTTTTGCGCTCCTTGGCCATCAGAATATCATAGTTCACACAGCTCTTACATCCGGCCCAGAAAGCTTCGTCCTGGGTCAGCTCGGAGTAAGTTACCGGTTCATACCCTAAATCGGAATTAATTTTCATTACCGCCAGTCCGGTCGTGAGTCCGAAAATTTTGGCGTTGGGGAACAGCGTGCGCGAGAGTTCGAAAATCTTCTGCTTGATCTGCTTGGCCACTCCGCTTTTGCGGAAAGCGGGCGATACAATCAGGCCGGAGTTGGCAACATACTCGCCATGGCTCCAGGTTTCAATATAGCAGAACCCCACCCAGGTGCCGTCGGTGGTAACAGCGATCACTGCTTTTCCCTCCTGCATTTTCTGGATGATATAGTCGGGCGATCTCTTAGCTATGCCGGTTCCTCTGGCCTTGGCTGAAGATTCCATTTCATCGGTAATGGTGACGGCATAATGTTTATCATCGGGAGTGGCTACCCTGACGATAATGGCGGAATTTTCCACTTTCAATAAATTAAAGGATCAGTAAACGGGCTGCGTACACGCTGGGTGTAAGAAATTAATTCATTGGGGCTTTTTTCACTGATAGGGGCCTTTGCAAAGGGCTCGTCCTATCAGCATCCACGTCGCAGTCGCGGAAGAAGAGAGGCATGTAAAAGTACATCAACCTGGCTGCACAGCTTTACGGGAGCACTATATGGTTGGAAACTATTCATTTTTCGTTTGATTGCCTTAATTCAAAATGCGAGCCAAAATTATACGTTTTTGATCGAATCGGGACCAAATTATTTTGTAAAATATCTTTTGAGGGTCAAAGTTTTAGCTGAACAGTCGTTAGTTTTCAAACAGGGCTTAACGCTCCAGCCAGGGCTGCAGGGCATCTGCCAGTTTTCGGTCATTACTCAGGCGCGGCACTTTGTTTTGTCCGCCGAGCTTGCCGATACTCTTCATATAATCGATGAATCCGTTCTTGCGAACCGGAGATATCTTCAGCGGCAGCAGGATCGAGCCCTTGATCAGATCATCGTAATAGATATTTTTCTTACGGAGATTATTATCCACGCGAAGCGCAAATTCCGCGAGATCCGCCGGCGTATGCTCGAATTCAACAAACCATTCGTGATAGGATTTGCCCTTATCCTGGGAAATCATCGGCGCCACGGTGAATTCAGTGATGTGCACACCGGTTTCGGTGGCTGCTTTCATCAGGCTGTATTCCACTTCTTCACCGATTACGTGTTCGCCGAAGGCTGATATATAATGCTTGATTCGTCCGGAAACGATCAGCCGGTAGGGATCGGTGGAAACAAACTTAACCGTATCGCCGATATTATAGCTCCAGAGTCCGGCATTGCTGCTGATGATCAGGGCATAGTTCTCTCCCACTTTTACGTCGGCCAGCGAGAGGCGGGTGGGATTTTCGTTGAAAACCTCATTTACCGGAATGAATTCATAATAGATGCCGCTGTTTGTATTCAGGAGCAGGCCCTCCGCATGCTGACTATCCTGAAAGGCGAAGAACCCTTCCGAAGCAGGGAAGGTTTCGATGGTGGCAACCGGCCGGCCGATGCTTTCCATCAGTCGCGATTTATAGGGCTCGAAATTCACGCCCCCGTGTACCAGCACCGAGAACCCGGGGAAGATTTCGCCAACTTTTTTGCCGCTTTTCTCGATCAGGCGGTCGAAATACATCTGCATCCACGGTGGGATGGCGCTGATCAGGGTCATATTCCGGTTGATGGTCTCCTCAACAATTTTGTCGAGTTTGGCTTCCCATTCCTCAATACAGTTGGTTTCGTACGAAGGAAGCTGATTGGTACGGAGATAACTGGGGATATGGTGATTGACAATTCCGCTGAGCCTTCCGGTGGGGATGCCACCCACCCTTTCCAGAACGGGGGATCCTGACAGGAAGATCATATTACCATCGGCAAATGCGGTATTACCCGATTCGGCCATATAACATAATAAGGCATTCCGGGCGCTGTTGATATGATTGTGGATCGATTCCTTGGTAATGGGTATATACTTAACGCCACTGGTAGTGCCGGAGGTTTTGGCAAAATAAATGGGCCTTCCCTTCCATAATATATTGTGCTTGCCCTCCTTGATCAGTTCGATATAGGATTTGAGCTGCTCATAGTCGCGAACGGGCACGGCCTGACGAAATTCTGCCGGAGTTTTCACCTCTGCCAGCTTATGATCCCTGCCAAACTGGGTGGCCGCCCCGGTTTTCAGGAGCTCCTGGAAGATGGCTTCCTGGTCGCTGAGCGCGTGCTGCATCGACCTCTTCACCTGCTTGGAAACATAGGATGCAAAGGGCTTGGCAAGAAAAGACTTGAATTTCATAGCACTACAATGGGTAACGGCGGCAAATTTAGGCCGTCCACCTCAGTAAATACCTTAAATTTGCACTAATTATTTTAGAAAATCTGTTTGGAGGTACGGAAATTCCCCTTACCTTTGCACTCCTAATTTTGGTAAGTTATGTTAGCAGTTGTTAAAATAGCCGGTCAGCAATTCAAGGTTTCAAAAGACCAAACCTTATATGTTCCCCAGATCGCGGGTAACGCCGGTGACAAGGTTGAGTTTGCAGATGTATTGATGGTTGACAACAATGGAACCCTCACTGTAGGTGATGCGGTAAAAGCTGTTGTAAAAGCAGAGATCATCGACCACCTCCAGGGCGACAAAGTGATTGCCTTTAAGATGAAAAGAAGAAAAGGCTTCCGTAAAAAGCTCGGTCACAGAACTCACTATACCAAAATCAAAATCAACGAAATCGCTTAACCAGGTAACAAATAACAACTGTTATCGTTAAAAAATAATACGTCATGGCACACAAAAAAGGTGAAGGTAGTGTTAAGAACGGTCGCGACTCACAGAGCAAACGCCTGGGTGTAAAAATCTATGGTGGTCAGCCTGCGATCGCTGGTAATATCATCGTTCGTCAGCGCGGTACACAATACCATGCTGGTAAGAATGTATCTGTAGGAAGAGATTTCACACTGTTTGCAACAGCTGATGGTGTGGTTGAATTCCGCAAAACCAAGGACGATAAAACCATCGTTTCTGTATCTCCGGTTGAAGTCGGCGCTTAATCATTTCTGATTAAACAGCAAAAAAAATTTTGCAGTTTCGGATTAGTTTATATTTTTACTACCGAAAACCCATTTACTAGTCATTAAATGCTAAAAAATGGCAACTGCAAAAAAAGCTGCAGCTAAAAAGGTAGCTA
>DATCJQ010000378.1:0-19864 GCA_036562745.1 Flavihumibacter sp. | reverse complement strand
CTCCTGCAGGGTGTTGGCAATGCTTACATCATATTGCTTTCGGGTGAAATAAATCTTCATCAGCAAACACAAGTCCTCCTCATCATCTACGATTAATATCTTCTTGGCTGAACCCATAAGTAATACTCCTGCGAATAAAATGCCATTGTTTTTTAAAGGTGAATAGGGGTTTTGGATAATCTGGTTGGGAAATATAATCCACATAGGTCCGGGTCACCAACTTACCAGAGTACAAGTTAACTAATCTTTCCTCTGGCACGAAGTTTTGACTTCACTAATCAGATTAAAATTTGAAACCTGTAAAAAATAATCGCTATGACTACTACTTCAAAAATTGTACTAGGTGTATTGGGAGCCGCTGCTGCCGGCGTTGCTATTGGACTGTTGATTGCTCCTGAAAAGGGTAGTGATCTCCGTAATAAAATTGCTGATAACGCAAAAAGTTGGGCAGACGAGCTGGGAAGCTGGCTCGGTGACCGCAAGGCCGATGCGAAAATGGCCGCTAAAAAAGTTGCTTCCAAAGCTGAGGAAGTGGTGGAGGAAGCTGGTCAGGAATGGTCAAAAGCCAAACGCTCGATGAGCTAAATCTGGTAAGCGTCGCATTGTCTGATGAGGGCAGTGCGACATTTTTTCATCTCCGAACTGGTTAATATGGAAGCATTAAAAGCAAAGGCAGGCGATTTGATCGAACATGGTGGTGAACTACTCGACACCTATTACCGGCTCACAGTTGTGAATGCTACCGAAAAGGTGGCCAAAGCCAGTTCCACCAGTGTGCTGGTTCTTGCTGCAGCGGTATTCGGTCTGGTGGTGATTTTCTTCGCGGGCATCGGGCTGGCCTGGTGGATCGGAGAATCCATGGACAATATGAAGGCAGGATTTTTTATCGTAGGCGGCTTTTTTCTGCTGTTGCTGATACTCCTGCTCGCCCTCAGAAAATCGGTTATACTGCCGATGATTCGTAACCTGATAATACAATCAATTTATGATAAAAGCGATTCGCAATCATCGTGACCTGCTCGATGAAAAACAGCGTTTGAAGTCCCTCCTGGCGGTACAGAAAAATCAGTTGCACGCCGATTGGCTTGCTATTGAGGAGGAACTGGAACCGGCCACTAAAATTTTCAAAACGGTGGGAATGTTTACTTCCACGAAGTCAGACAATCCGCTGATGAAGATGGGATTGGATTTTGGGATTGATACCCTGCTTCGCAAAACATTGTTCCGCAAAGCTGGATTGCTGGCCAAATTGGGCTTGCCAATTCTGGTGCGGAATTTTACCGCAAACCTCATCGATAAAAAGGAAGGAAACGGGTTTTGGGAGAATATCAAAGCCATGCTCAAAAGCAAAAACGGAAAGGCAACGCCCAGTGCGACCGATCCTTCTCATGTTTCGTAAGCCGGCTGGAGAGGGGAATTTAAGTATCGAACCGAATACCAGGACTAAGGTATCTGTGCTGTTTTAAACCAGTAGGTGCGGATATCTTCAATGGTTTTAACGAGCAGCTCGAATCCAACGGGTTTCACCACATAGGTGTTGGCACCCAGTTCATAACAGCGGTTCACCTCGTTTTCATTTTTGGTAGTTGTAAACACAATCACGGGGATCTTCTTAAAACGGGGATCCTCTTTTATTTCCTTGAGGACTTCGCGGCCGTCTTTTTTGGGCATATTGAGGTCGAGCAAAATAAATCCCGGAAGTTGGGGAGGCTCGCTTGTGTTCTGCGGCTGAAGGTTGCGCAGGTAATCGAGTAGTTCCACTCCATTCTCAACAAATGCCAACTGATCTTCGTAGCCACTTTCCGCAAAAGCGGTCTGCAACAGGAAGCGGTCATCGGCATCGTCTTCGGCAACGAGGATATATACTTTACTCATCAACTAAATGTACAAAGAAAGGGGCAGGAAACCCCGCCCCTCGCTTAAATATTATTTTATCCCTTTCGCAGCATCCCTCCGATCAGGGAGATTAGAAACAGTACAATGAAGATGTAGAACAGGACTTTGGCAATTCCGGCTGCACCGGCTGCGATACCACCAAATCCGAATAAGGCCGCCACCAGGGCTATGACCAGAAAGATTAATGTCCAGCGTAACATAACAGTATGATTTAAGTGATCAAATATGTTTAAGGGCCCAGTTAAATTATCATGCCATATAGCGGAAATGGGGAGGAGCCTAATCTTTGGGGAAATAAAGTGTGAACGCGGCACCGCGACCAGGTTCGGCAAATACATCGATCGCTCCGTTATGATTGGCCATTACGCGCTGGCAGATCGCGAGTCCGATGCCTTTTCCCGAACGATCTTCCTGGGTATGAAGTCTGCGGAAAAGCTGGAATACTTTGAGTTTAAACGCATTATCGAAACCAATCCCATTATCTTCGATGGTGATGGCGTGATAGTGTTTCTGCAGCGAGGGCAGGTGATCAATTTTCAAATCAGCTCCTTCCACCACTTTGGCGCTGATGCGGATCTTGGGTGATTCGTCTACCTTCCTGTAAGCCAGCGAGTTATCGAGCAGGGCTTTAAACATGATTTTGGTCTGCATGGGATAAAGTTCCAGCCAGGGCAAATCACTTATTTCAATTTCAGCCTTGGTATCGGCGATCAAATTCGCGTAATCGCGGATCGCTTCTTCCCAAAGCTTTCGGGTATCGGTGAGCTGAATCTTTTCATTTTCCTCCTGCAGGCTCATAAAGGTGGAGATATCTTCCAGCATACCCTGCAATTTTTTAGCGGAATAATCCACCCGGCTGAGTATCATTTTCCCCTCTTCATCCAAACGATCCTGCTGGCGGATCAGAAGCCGATCAGTGAAGGTCCGGATTTTTCGTACCGGCTCCTGCAGGTCATGGGAGGCGGCGAAGGCCAGCTGGGTGAGCTCATCGTTTCGTTGTTTGATGGCAAGCAATTGTTCCTGCAACTCCTGCTGAAATCGGAAACGATCGAGCATGGCTTTCACGATAAGGGTAAAAGATATCAGGAAAATCAACCCCACCACCCCCGACACGATCCGGAAGGTGCGCGGCGTAAGCTTCTGATAACGTTCCTTCTGTGTGAAGCGTTCGTGCAGCAGTTCCTGTTCTTCCCGCTCCATAAGATCGAGGTCGTTTTTGAAACTGGCCATCAGGTTGCGGCCCTTGGTAACATTGTCGAGAATGGACTCGGGACTTGCTTCCTGTCCCACTGCAAACTTCAGTGATTCCAGCATATAGAGGCGGAGCTGGATCGTACTCTGAAGCATTGCTATTCGACTCTCCCGCCGTGAATTACCGGGATTCAGTTCGCGAAGATCATTAAGCACATCAACATACAATGCTCGCACGGAATCCATTGGGAAGAGGTAGCTGGAATCTTTGGTAATTACATAACCGCGAACGGCGGCTTCGGCTTCGGTGATGATATCGCTCAGGTTTCTCAACTTTCCCAATACCTGATAGGTATTCTCCACTTGTGTGGAATAATGGATCATGTCGTTCATCCGCTTGAGGCTAATCAGGCTGAACACCACCATAACAATGAGTGTGGTGGTAAATCCAATGATCAGATATAGGAAAATATTACGCTTCATGAAAAGAGGATGCCCCGATTTGGGGAAATTTTACCCCTGCGCACATTATCTTTATTGGTATATTGAAAACCCCTGAACAAAAATATAAGTTTAATATTCTTATACTCAGCTATTTAGATTTTTTTTTTAATGAAATACCCGGGTTGGGCAAAACTGGCTTCGCAGTTGTTTAAATAAACCTACTACTAAAAACCGCGTTTATGATCAGCCAAAACCAATCCCAACAGCAGAGTTTAAAGATACTGCCGCAACAAATTCAGTTGCTCAACCTGTTTCAGTACAACAGCCAGGAATTGTTACTGCACCTTCGTCAGGAGATGGAGCAAAACCCATACCTCGAAGAACTGGCTGAGTTAAAGGAAGAAGAGCCGGCCGAAAAATACGACCGGATGGCGGAAGCAGAATACAAGGATTGGGACGAATATGCCGACAATGATCTTCCCGATTACAAACTGGAATACGCGAATTATTTTAACGATGAAGCGATTCCCGAACGTCCGCTGGCTGCTCATACTGATTTTCGTGAGGAGGCCAGGCGTCAGCTCGATGTTCTGCCGCTGGATGACCGCCAGATGGCGATAGGCAATTACCTGATTGATTGCCTGGAAGACACCGGCCTGCTGGAGAAGGATCTGGATGCCATTGCCGATGATTTTTCATTCGCCTATTTCCTCACCACACCTGAGGAAATTGCTTCCATCCTCACCCATATTCAGCAACTCGAGCCCATTGGCATCGGAGCCCGCTCCATCGGGGAAAGCTGGTTGCTACAGCTGCGCGCTCAACCGGCAAAAGGGCTGATGGCGCGTAAAGCCATCGAACTGCTCGAAAATTATTACGAAGATTTCAAGAATCGTCGCTTTGAAAAACTTACCGAAAAGTTGGAACTTGAAGATGAGGAATTTCGTAAGCTGGTGATTTTCCTCAGTAAGCTGCCCATGCATCCGGTGCAGAAAGACAGTCATTCCTTAACACCTAAGAACAATATAGTTCCGGATGTGGAAATACAGCGCAATGGAGAAGACTATACCATTACCGTTTGTGGCATCCATTCGGAACAATTCAGAATAAGCGATGCACTGCAGGAGACTATTAATAAAACCAGGGACAAGGCAGCATTGCAATACCTGCGTTCTAAAATGCAATCGGCCAACTGGCTGCTGTACGCGGTAAAGCAACGCAATGAAAGCATTATGAAGATCATGAAAGCGATTATTCAGATGCAGCGTTCCTTTTTTGAAGAAGGTGATATCAACCAATTGCAACCAATGGTTCTTAAACATATAGCAGACAGGGTGGGACTGGATATTTCCACCGTATCGCGGCTGACCAGTAACAAGTATGCACAAACACCGTTTGGAACAATTCATTTGAAAGAACTGTTTACTGAAGGTATTGAAAACAAGCAGGGAGAGGTAATCAGCAATCGGGTGATACGTCATGCACTGGAGGAAGTGATTGAAAGAGAGGACAAAAAAAATCCCTATACCGATCAGCAATTAGTGGGTATTTTGCTTAACAAGGGGTATAAAGTGGCTCGCAGAACAGTGGCCAAGTACCGTGATCTTATGCATATTCCGGTTGCCCAGGTGAGAGCTATATGGGCCTAAACAATAATTCAAACTCGAAAAAAAACAACACCTAAATGCAGAAAATTCTGGTAATAGACGACGATCGGGATATGTGCCTACTCTTAAACCGTTTTTTGACCAAACGGGGTTACGAGGTGGTGGAGATCTACAATGGTAAAAAAGCACTCGAATACATCAGTTCAGATAAACCGGATCTTGTCCTTTGTGATTTTCGCCTCGAGGATATGGACGGCAAGCAGGTTCTGATTAAAACTCGCGAGATCCATCCCTCCATGCCTTTCATCATCATCACCGGTTACAGCGATGTGAAAATGGCGGTGGAGATTCTGAAACTCGGCGCCTTCGATTATGTAACCAAGCCGGTGTTTCCGGATGAGATTCTGGTAACCATCAAAAAGGCATTGGAACAGCAATCGGGTGTGCAGGCAGAACCGGTGGGGAATGTACAACATGCTGCACAGCCGGCTCGCAAACCCAGGCCTGCGGTCAGCGAGGAGAAATATATATTTGGCAATACGCCGGAGATGCTGAATATCCTTAAGCAAATCGAGCTGGTGGCCCCCACCAATTATTCGGTAATCATTTACGGAGAAAGCGGAAGTGGAAAGGAGGCTATTGCCCAAAAAATACACGAACAGAGTAGTCGCAAGAACCAGCCATTTATTGCGATCGACTGTGGTGCCATGTCCAGAGAGCTGGCAGGCAGTGAATTGTTTGGGCATGAGAAAGGCGCGTTTACCGGGGCCGTGAACCAGAAGATCGGAAGTCTGGAGCTGGCCAATGGCGGAACCATTTTCCTGGACGAGATTGCAAACCTTCCTTATGATATTCAGGTAGCCCTGTTGCGGGTGGTGCAGGAACGCAAGATCCGTCGCGTAGGGGGCAATAAGGACATTGAACTGGATCTTCGCATTATTGTGGCGAGCAACGAAAAACTTTGGGATGCTGCGCGCACCGGCAAGTTCCGCGAGGATCTCTATCATCGCTTTAACGAGTTTTCGATCAATCTTCCGCCACTTCGTGAAAGGGCGCAGGATATTCTTTTATATGCCCGTCATTTTCTGGCCGCCACCAATGCGGAACTGGGCAAGAACACGGAAGATTTTTCACCCGAGGTACAACAGGTTTTTGTTACCTATCCCTGGTATGGCAATCTGCGTGAGCTGAAGAATGTGGTGAAACGGGCAGCCCTGCTCACGGATGGTCCGGTAGTGGGATTGCAATCCCTTCCCTTCGAGATTATTTATCATAATAAACTGACCGGAGAGTCGAATGCGGCCTCCTCACCCGTCGGGTACCCGTCGGGTGGAACCCAGCACCCTGCTGAAAACTTAATACCGGCGCAACCAGTCATCCCGACATTGAATGAGCACAGCCTCAAAGCTGTGAGCATCGATGCGGAATATGAAATGATTGTGGAAGCGCTGAAGCAATCCAATTTCAATAAAACCAAGGCTGCAAAGCTGCTGAACATTGATCGTAAAACTTTATACAACAAAATGAAGCAGTATCAGCAATTTAACAGTATGTAATGACCGCGGTTAACGAAACAATTCCGATTCAGCCACTCCGTGCCCTGCTGAGTTCGGGCGATGGTAACGAAGTTCTGGTTAAGCAAATTACCGACTTGTTCCCTGCACTTATTTATGTATACGACATGGAGAAGAGCAGAATCCGTTATGTCAATCGCCGAATCAGCGATATGCTTGGCTATAGCTGGGAAGAAGTGGGCACCTGGAAGGAGGATCTGTCGAAAATGGTGTATGAGGCCGACATTTCTGCCGTACTCAGCAAGTTTGAACAGATCAGCACCGGTGAAGACGAATGTGTTTTCGAATGCCGGCTCAACCATAAGGATCAGGGCTACCGGATCTTTAAAACGGTAGGTACAACCCTGGGGTGTTCAGGCGACGGGAAGCCACCCAGTCTGCTGCTTATGGCGCAGGATATCACCGAACAGGTGCGCGCCGTTCAGGATAGGGAAAGGACCCGCAGGCTGATGGACGATACGGAACAGATGCTCGGCATGGGCATGTGGACCTACGACAGAACCACCGGCAAAACGGAATGGACCGATGGCATGTACCAATTGCTGGGATATACCCGGGAGGAAATGCCGGAAATTGAAGATGGATTTTTTTACAAACACGTTACCCTGGATGATCTGGCCCAGCTTCGCAAAAATGTGCGGGAGGCCATCCGAACCGGAAAGGAATGTCGAACCGATTTTTCCGTGGATCGCCGCGATGGCAAGCGACTGTACATCATGGCCACCACCAAACCGGTATTGGATGAGGCAGGGAATGTGATACGCCTGAACGGAATCAACCGCGATATCAGCGATCAGTATCAACAACTGGTTGAATATCGGGCAAATAAGGAGTTCCAGAAGGAAACCGAGCGAATGCTGAACTACGGCATGTTTATCTGGAATGCCGATTCCCAGATGCTTTCCTGGTCGGATGGTCTGTTCGAATTATTCGAATACGACAAAAGCGATCTGGAATTGCCCATCACCCTGCGCTGGTTCCTGAACCATGTGGTGGATGATGACCGTGAGCGGGTGCAGCATATTCTGGAGGAAGCCATCACTCACCGGAATGAATTTGAAATGGAGTATAGCATTCTAACCGGGAAGGGCAAACTCAAAATCGTAAATACCAAGGGTTCGGTGGTGGTCGATTACCGGAACATCCCGAGCCGCATAATTGGCAATACCCGCGATATTACCCATCTGAAAAAAGTGGAAGTGGAATTGCAACGGAATATTCGCGAACTCAACCGCTCCAATAAGGAGCTGGAAGAGTTTGCCTACGCCGCTTCGCACGACTTGCAGGAACCCCTGCGCAAAATCACCACCTTCGGGTCGCGCCTGTCCAACAAATTCGCCGATTTGCTCGACGACGAGGGCAAAATGTATCTTAACCGGATGCAGGCTGCCACAGAGCATATGCGGAATCTGATTGAAAACCTGCTGGAACTGTCGAGGGTGAGCCGGAACAAGCAACCCTTCGAACCGGTGGATATGAACCAGCTGATTCCGGAAGTGCTGAACGATCTGGAGCTCTCCATCGAGGAACAGCAGGCCCGGATCAAGGTGGGACCCCTGCCCGTGGTGGAGGGTATCCCTTCGCTGTTGCGGCAACTGCTTATAAATATTCTTTCAAACTCCATCAAGTTTCATAAACCGGACGAAAGTCCACGTATTGAAATCAGTGCACGCCGTCTTACCCGCAAGGAGAAGGAGGAACACTATCTGCCTCCTTCCACTGCCTATATACAGATCGATGTGCAGGATCATGGCATAGGTTTCGATCAGGAATATGAACAACGTATCTTTCAGGTATTCCAGCGCCTGCACGGGAAATCGGCCTATCCCGGTTCGGGACTGGGACTTGCCATCTGCAAGCGGATCGCCGAACGGCATAATGGCTTCATTAGCGCCGTGGGAAAAGAGGGGGAAGGTGCATTGTTTTCCATTATATTACCTGAAAAACATTAACCCGCGATATGCCATTTCTGAAAAAGCTTACCAAGATTCTGATCGTGGATGATGATGAGGATGATTTCTTCATCACGAGCGACTATATACGTGGCATCGAAAACGCGCAGTTTCACATCGACTGGGCCAACCAGTACAAGGATGCGCTGGAACGGATGAAAAATGCCAGTTATGATGTGTATTTCGTGGACTATCGCCTGGGTGCAAAAACCGGGGTGGATTTGTTGCGTGAAGCCATTGAGGCGAAATGTGAGGCGCCCATCATCCTGCTAACGGGAAAGGGCAATCGGGAAATTGACCGTGAAGCCATGCGGCTCGGCGCATTTGATTATCTCGTAAAAACAGAACTGACCACCGAAAAACTCGAGCGCACGATTCGGTATGCCCTGGAAAGAGCGAGTTATATCAATGCGATCCGGAAAAACGAGCAGATGTTCCGCAATATTTTCGAGCAGTCGATGGATGCGGTGTTTATTGCCGATATGGATCTGCGGCTCATTGACCTGAATACTGCGGCCCTGGAAATGTTTGGACTGCAGAAAGAATCGGTTAACGAGCATTTCCTTACGGAGTTTTTTGCCGATCAGGGAATGGCCACGCATTTCCGGATCCTGCTGCAATCAGGGAATGATATCAACGATAAGGAGATTGATCTGCTCAACGGCGGAGATGAACATCGCGCCTGTATTTTTTCCGCTTCGGTGGAAACGGATCTCGAGGGACATAAATACATCCAGGGCATATTGCACGATATTTCCAACCTCAAAAAGGCAGAGTGGCTCACCCTGCAAACGGAAAAGCTGGCTGCCGCCGGTCGACTCGTGCGCACCCTGGCGCATGAAGTTCGGAATCCGCTGAACAATATCACGCTTTCGGCCGAACAACTACTCCTGGATGTGAGAGACGAGGAAAACCAGCTTTATCTGGATGTGATCCGTCGCAACAGCGTGCGAATCTCAACCATAATTACCGAGCTGCTCAACAGTTCGCGGCCCTCTGAAATTGACCTTAGCAAGACTTGTTTGCAGGAACTCTTCCAGGAGGTAGTGGATGCGGCGGCCGACAGCATGCAGCTGAATGGTGTGGAACTGGCGGTGCATTTTCGTCCCGCGCCCTTTTACGTACTGGCCGACCGGAGCAAACTGAAAATTGCTTTCATGAACCTGGTAGTAAATGCCATTGAAGCGATGGAGTCGGTGAAGAATGCGCGGCTCACCCTGCGGATGTCGTCCCGCGAGAATTATGTATTGTGCGAGGTTACCGATAATGGGGTGGGAATCGCACCCGAAAATCTTAGCCATTTATTCGAGCCCTATTATACCAGCAAGCGGAACGGTATGGGGTTGGGACTGGCCTCCACCATGAATATCATCCAATCGCACAAAGGGTATATCGAAGTACATTCAAAACTTTCCGTAGGTACCACTTTTGTGGTGCATCTTCCCGCAATGAACAGCTGATGCCATTTTGGACTGCCTGTTTCCGTAAAACCCTATCGGTCAAAACGGAAAAGATCGCTGTCAGGATCGGGCCCGCCCGAGATCGAACGCGTAATCTGTTCGGCGGCCAGCAGGCTAAACGTGATACCGTTACCACCGAAACCCAGTGCAAACCAGGTATTGGGCCGCTGGCGAATCTGCCCGATATAAGGCAATCCGTCTTTGGAGGAAGCAAAAGCGCCGCTCCACTGGAAATCAATTTTAAAGGGAATATGGGGGAACATCCTGTGAAATTTATCCAGCAGGATCTTCGCCTTGGAGGGCAACATACGTTCTCTTTTCACGGGCGCGGAAAAATCGTCGTCGAGTCCGCCAATCAGCACCCGCTTGTCCTTGGTTGTGCGCAGGTATAAATAGGGCTGGGCCGTTTCCCAGATCAGGGCGTTCTGATGCCAGAATTGCTGGCCGGGCATGGGTTCACTGATGATCGCATAGGTGGCATGCATATTCTGAATACGTTGTGGGATATATCGCTGCGCCTCATAGCCGCTGGCCATAACCAGTTGCTTCGCATCAATTTTAAATCCCTGTGCTGTGAGCACCGACACGGAATTTTTCTGATGATTGATTTCTGTAATGGCGGTATTATCATAAACCTTTGCGCCCTTTCTGACACAGGATTCCAAAAGGCGATGGGTCAGCTGGAAGGCATCCACTTCGGCACCCAGATTCGAATACAGGGCGCCGGGGACTTCAAATCCGATCCGTTCTATAAACATTTTGGAATCCCACCAGTTAACATTGAATCCATATTGTTTGCGCAGTTGGTATTCTTTTTCCAGATCCGGAACATGATTTTTAAAGGAAGCAAATTGGATACTGGGCCGAAAGGTGAATCCGGCTTTGCCCTTGTATCTCCGGCATATTTTTTCAACGGCACCGATGGCATAGGCACACCGTTCATAACTGCGAACGGCATTCAGCTCACCCACTTTACTGATCAACTCACGAAGCGGAGTATCGATTTCGTATTGAAGCAGGGCGGTGCTGGCGGCTGTAGAGCCTGTACCGGCATGACGTTTATCGCATACAATAACCTTGAATCCGGCTTGTACAAGATGCCAGGCGCAAAGCGCACCCGTGATTCCGGCACCCATTACAAGAATATCCGTTTTCTGGTTCGTACCCAGGGAGGGGAAATCACTTATTAATCCATTTTTCAACAGCCAGTAAGGCTCGGGAGAACGCAAATTCATAATCAGGGTTTGTTATCGGGGTCTATTTCTTTTGCTTCTTTTTTTATGATGAATACGGCGGTTTCATTAGGTTGAATTCCTTTTCCACTTTGAAGCGCGTACTCCCGGGTGAAAGCAGCTCCGAAGTAGAGTATGGCGGCTGAGTAATAAACCCAGGCCAGTATGATCATGATGGAGGCGGCCGTGCCATAGGTCATACCATAATCAGCGCGACCGATGTATATACCGATCAGAAATTTTCCGAGCATGAAAAGTATGGCAGTAAATCCCGCTCCGATTAGTGCATCCTTCCAGGCAATATGCGCGTCGGGTAATACTTTGAAGATGATGGCAAACAACAACGATATCACTATAAAAATCAATATCAGGTTGACGATATAAAAAATCACATAGGCGATATCCGGAAAGATGGCTGTGAGCTGTCCGCTTAATATATCCAACATGGCGTTAACCACCAGCGAAACCAGCAGGATGAAACTGATACTCACTACCAGCGAAAAGGAGAGCAAGCGGTTCTTGAGCAACTTGAGCCATCCCTTCTGTGGTTTGGCGCGAACCGACCATATATAGTTAATGGAGCTTTGAATCTCTGTAAATACCCCGGTGGCTCCGATGATCAGCACCACAAATCCAACAATGGCTCCCGTAACCGATTTATCGGCTTTCTGCAAATTGGCCAGTATACTCTGCAGCTGGTAGGCTACTGAATTTCCCAGCAATCCCTTGATTTGGCTGAACAATTTCCCTTCGAGCGCAGCTTCGCCGTAAAAAATGCCGGCAATCGAAATGATGAGCAGTAATACGGGTCCGAGTGCGAAGACCGTATAATACGAGAGGGATGCGCTGAGTTTGATAGCATCATCCTGCGCAAAACTTTTGCCCGCGCTCACAATGAGGCGTCCGAATTTTTTCAGTTGTTCCCAACCCGATTGGAAATAATTTTTCATGGCTGAATGAATTAAGAAGAAACTGTGCCCGTGCACAACCCGTGAATATTTCCTTTTTTCACCATCTATGGGGAATGGTTTCCACAACCACAAGCATCTTAGCCGAATTCAGGCGGAGATCTTTTCAGGCATTGTTTTTTTCCTTTGGAGGAAACATCATTCATCATGTAAAATTTTATGTTATGAGAAGCTTATTATATCTGATTGCCGTTATCCTTATTATTGGTTGGTTGCTTGGATTTTTCGTTTACAGTGCAACGGGACTGATTCATATCTTATTGGTGCTGGCAGTGGTTTCCATTCTGCTGAGTTTTATCAGGAGAGGGGAAGCGTAGAAGACTTCTGCCGCATTACAAACGGGGCCGGATTCGATTGATACCGTATATCGATCGAATCGGGCCCCTGGTTTTTGTGGTTACTGAGACAAAAAACTCAGTTGTTGATAACTGAGTGGGGTCGGGAACATATTATTGAGCTGAACTGCGAACATAAGTTCGTGTCAATCGCGATTTTCAGTCAGGCTCGCGCTTTCGCCCACCGCTTTTTTCTTCTGGATACATTCAACCTTTTTGATGAACTGATCCACCTCCGGGTCGGAATAGGCGCCATAGGCATCTACCAGCATGCCCTTTCTTCCATCGCTGGTTAAGATGGCATAAAGAATGGAATTGTCCTCCGGATCGCTTACCCCTTCAAACCGATAGAAGTCAACGATCTCCACCTGTTCGGCCTCATACGCATGACCGCTCTCAACATGTTGCAACTTTTCCTCGGCCACAGAGAAATTGGCGGTAAAGCCATTATTGGTAAGTTTTTCCATGCAATGGCTCAAACTGCGCATGGCTGCTTTATCGGAAGTTGGTTTCATAATAAATGATTTATTGATTAATAATGTACTTATCCATCCGGTTAAAAATATTGTTCCATGCTGCCACCGACATGCCGGGTTAATGGTAATTGCCATCACCCGTATGAGATGTGGTCTTAGTTCCCCAATATTTATCGGGAATGGGATTGCATGCTTTGGTGGTATTATTTTTTTGATGCCTCCTGTAAACTAAGAACCATGCGCAACAACACACCTCTCGCTGAACTTATGAATAGTTTCCAGTATGGTTTGTTTATGAACTTTAGCAACCAGGAGTTTAAATTACCGAATGGCATAGCCCGGATGATTGATACCGATAATAAGGGTAATTGCTGGCTATTGTTTCACAGCAACCGTCAGGACGCCTCCGTATACGAAAAGGAATTTCCGGCCAAAATACGTCTCTACGAAAAGGGAAAGGAGTATTATGTGGAAGCCAATGGCAAAGCCACCATACTTACTCAACCCGAGGAATGGGCATCCTGTCCGCAGATATCATATGGAATGGCAAAAGCACTGCAGTTTCACGGACTCGTGGTTTGCCTGCGTATGAATAAAGTAACTGTTACGCCTACACGAAAATACAGTACAACCGGGGTCATCGCACGCTGGTTGGAAAATATTACCGACTGGATTATGGGTGAACCCAGCAAGAAACCTTCCCTGGGTGCCCATGTTTTTTCATCTTAAAATAAACGGTTATGAACTCTCCATTAATCATACATCTCGAAGAATTCATGGGAGCCAAGATGCCCGAAGTGGATCCGGTTTCGCATGAAACAAAGAACCAGTCGGATGCCATGGCCGGAAGACTGGCTCAGGGTGCCATGGCTGCCGGATTGGTGATACTATACAAGTATTCCAGAAGTATGGATGGCGCCGAGTATTTGTTGAATACCCGTCCCGCCGACATCGAGCCCACCGTGCTGTTGAATAACAGGCAGAAGGATCTCTATACCCAGCTCGCACAATATGCTGGTTCAAGTGAATTACAGGCCAGCACCATGCTTGCGGTGGTGATCCGCGAAGCCATGTTCTTTGTGCACCAGGAAATGAACCACAACCGTACGGCTGATGCCATACAGACCTATTTCGGAAACCAGCGCCAGGCCATATTGAGCCATCTGCCTCCGGAACTGGGATTGGGAGAAATTATGCGCGATGACACCCTCGATGACCGAACCAATAAAATGGAAGGACCCATCTCGAGCCTTGCCCACGCTATCGAAAATGTTTTTTCATCCTCGGGGACTAAGAAAGATCCGAAATAAGAGGCTGGGAGCTTCCTTAGTCTTCTTTTGACCAGATTTCGTAAATGGGATCGCCTTTGGAGCTTTTACCACGGTGATGCCATTTATCACCTTCAACCCTTCCTTCGAAATCGAGCGACATACCCACGCGGCTGTCATCTCTGGAGAAGAATTCGATCTGTTCGGTATAACGGCCATCCTTAAACGAATACGTGCCGCCTCCTGTTCCGAAAAATTCGCCGGTGGAAGTGTTGATTGCTGCCCACTGGAACCGGTTGCCGGTAATTATCTTGATCGTCTTACGCGCTGAAGGTTGTATTGTATTCATTTTTCCGTCTACTTCCCGACCGGTAATACGCCAGGTCGCATTCAGATCGCCTCCGCCGTTATCGATTCTTGTCCATTTGGTGTTGGCTGCCGGCCAGTCGCTCACCATTTCTTTATCTCCTGCTTTAATATTGATGGAAGCTTTACCTCCAACTTTCGATTTATCGCTCGAGTTGAATTCCAGCACCGTATTCAGTTTATTCCCTTTCAGCTCATAGGTACCGCCTTCGGTATGCTGAAATTTTTTTCCCTGCAAATCGTATCTGGTATAGGAATAATGCTTGTTGGTAAACAAAAGCACATGCTGCAGGTTGTCCTTTTCGGTTATCCACGCCCCAAATACGGCATTACTGTTGTTGGCAGGCCTGGTGAAGGAGCATACAAGTATAAACGCAAGCAGAAAGGATGCAAGAGTTTTCATGGCAAACATTTTTCTAAAGTTACTGGTAAATCATTTTCCACGCTTACTGCCCAGAACGAGAAATGCTCCCACCGCAGTAATAGCCGCACCGGCATACATGGGCCAGTCGATTCTTTTCTTTTCTTTCTTATTGATTTCAACCGGACCAAGATCCACTACTTTTTTTTCCTGGGTGAAAGTAAACCCTTTAAAAATCAGCATAACAATGCCTATAACGATTAAGAGAATTCCGAACGACTTCATAATGTGGGAGTTTTGTGATTGGATGGAGTTGGACTATAAGATACATAAATAAACAGAAAGAAATACAGGTTTTTTATCGGCGAAAAACTGGACAAAATTGAAGGATGGTAGTAACTTTAAGTATGACCATCGAAATACATACACCAAAGAAGGGTCTTGAGGAATCGGTGTTACGGTTGGTTAAGCTCTCGATTATCCGGTTTACTCAGGTCTACCAGGGCATTTCACGCATCGAATGTACGATCCGGGAAGACGGAAGAGTGAGTCCCGTTGAGAACAAAGTATGTGAGATTCGGGTAAATATGTACGGTGAAAATCTGTTTACGCATTCCCGTTCCGACACATATGCGCACTCGGTTCGGGAGGCGCTGAATCATTGCGGTGAGCAAATCGCGTTACTTGCATCCAGGGCCAAGGAGCTTCCCGATAAGGTCACTTCTACTGTCAAAGTGTGAAATCAAACCTGCAGGATTTTGAAACCGGTCTTCCGAATTTTGAAACCTACTTCAGAATCTTGAGATCATCCTTGAGAATTTTGAGATCATCCTTGAGAATTTTGGATCATCCACAGAATCTTGAAATCATCCTTGAGAATGTTGAAATCGTCCTAGAGAATATAAAGAAAGCGGCCGGAGCCGCTTTTGTTGTTTAGGGAGAATATCAAAATGGAAGATCTTCGTCGTGCACGGGATCAATCGGACCATTATAGGAAGGCGGTTCGCCGGGACCCTGTCCCTGGGGCACCACCTTCCATGCTTTCACATCGGTATACCAGCGGCCATTGTACTCGCGACTCTCTACATCAAAGGAAACCTGAACGCTGTCGCCAATGCGGAACTGACTCATATCTATCTTGTCACCCCAAACAGCGATACAGATCTTTTTGGGGTAGGTATCGCCCGTTTCCAGTATAAATTCCTGCTTTTTCCAGGTGCCGTTCTTCCCCTGTCCGGTTTGGACCCCCAGCAACTGAATAACTTTACCATTTACTTCCATTTCTGTTTTTGCACAAAGAAAGGCAATTTCCTAACTTTGCGCCTCAATTCTTCCCATGAGCGACGCTATTAAACACGAATGTGGCTTGGCTTTCATTCGTTTACGCAAGCCTTTTTCTTATTACCAGCAGAAATATGGAACTGTAATGTATGGGCTGAACAAGCTCTACCTGTTAATGGAAAAACAACATAACCGTGGACAGGACGGAGCCGGAATAGCGGCCGTAAAACTTCATGTGGAACCCGGTTATCCCTTTCTGCACCGCAATCGTAGCGTGGAACAGCGCGCCATTGCGGATCTTTTCAAGCAGGTGGGCGATGAGGTGGCCGATCTCGAAAAATACCAGCCCGATATCCGGAAACACCCCGGTTTGCTGAAAGGCCATGTTAAATTCTTGGGAGAATTGCTGCTGGGGCATCTCCGCTACGGCACCCAGGGAAAGAATAATGTCGAATTCTGTCATCCCTTTATCAAGCGTAATACCATTCAGAGCCGCAACCTGGCACTGGCCGGAAACTTCAACCTGGTGAACACCGAAGAGCTGTTCAATCTGGTCAATATCGATCCGGGTGTATTCCAGCGTCAAAGCGATCTGGCCGCCATGATGGAAGTGGTGCACCATTTCCTGGTACAGGAAGATGAACTGAATCCTGGTCGCCCCGATATAGCCAACGTATTAAGAAAATCTGCCAAGTGGTTTGATGGCGGTTATCATATCGGCGGACTGGTGGGTAGTGGTGAGAGCTTTGTAATGCGCGATGCACACGGAATCCGTCCGGCATATTATCTTATTTTAGATGATGTAATCGTCGCAGCTTCAGAGCGTGCGGCCATTCGTACCACGTTCAATGTGGGTGAAAACGAGGTGAAGGAACTGATGCCCGGACAGGCCATGATTGTGGATGTGGACGGCAACTATAAAATCGAACAGATTCTGGAAGCACAGGAGCGCAAGGCCTGCAGCTTCGAACGGATTTATTTCTCCCGCGGGAACGACGAGAAAATCTACCGCGAACGCACGCAGCTGGGTTATAACCTGCGCGATGCCGTACTGAAATCCATCGACTACGACTTAAAGAATACCATCTTCTCCTTTATTCCCAATACCGCTGAAGTTGCTTTCTATGGTATGATCAAGGGCATGGAGGATTATATGAATAAGATCAAGATTCAGCGGATCATGTCCTGGGGAAATGATTTCACCGAGGAGAAGCTGACTGAAATGATCAACCGCAAAATCCGGATGGAAAAAATCGCCATCAAGGACGTGAAGATGCGCACCTTCATTACCGAAGATTCCAACCGGAACGAGATGGTGCAACACGTGTACGATATCACTTATGGTACCGTGCGCCCGCATGAAGATACCCTGGTGGTAATCGACGACTCCATTGTGCGTGGTACTACCCTCAAGGAAAGTATCGTGCGAATGCTGGGCAGATTGAACCCGAAGAAAATCATCATCGTATCCTCTGCTCCGCAGATTCGTTATCCCGATTGCTACGGTATCGATATGAGTAAGCTGGGTGATTTCATCGCTTTCCGCGCCGCCATCGAACTGATGAAGGATCGGGGCATGGAGCACCGCCTGCATGAACTGCACGAGGAAGCCAAGGAAATGGCGCGCCTCGGACAGCTGGAGAGCAAGAACCTGGTGAAAGCCATTTATCAGCCCTTTACGGCCGAAGAGATATCCACCAAAATTGCTGAACTGATCACTCCTCCGGAAATCAAGTTCCCCGTTCAGCTCATTTTCCAAACCATTGAAGATTTGCATACCGCCTGTCCCACTAATACCGGCGACTGGTACTTCACCGGAAACTATCCCACCAAGGGCGGAAACCGTGTGGTGAACAAAGCCTTCCTCAACTATATGGAGGGACGAAATGAACGGGGTTATTAAGTTCTCTTGTTAAATAAAATTCAGTCCAGGCGCAGGTTTGGCAACATATTTGATGCTTAAACGCCGACCGACCGTTTTTAATACACAACCTATGGAGAACCTATAAACAGGCCTGTTTATTTTCTCACCCGTACCTATGTAAGACGGTTAATGTTGCACCAAAACCGGTTAACTTTAGCGGATGAAAACCATCTATGTGGTCAGACATGCTAAAAGTAGCTGGGGTGACTTAACCTTGTCTGATTTTGAACGAACGCTTAACGAACGGGGGCATCGAAATGCGCCTGAGATGGCTCAGCGGTTGCTGGACAAAGGGATCCGGATAGATGCTTTTGTAACCAGTACGGCGAAGCGTGCCATGCAAACCTCCGCTTATTTTATCAAAGCGTACAAGCGGCCGACGGATGAGCTGATTCAGAAAGATGAACTGTATCATGCGCCGGCGTCCACCTACGAGGAAGTGCTTTCTTCTCTTCCTGATCAATACGAGTCTGCCGCCATTTTTGGCCATAATCCCGGTATTACTGCGTTTGTGAACTCACTTACCCCCACCCGGATCGATAACATGCCTACCTGCGGCATTTTTGCCGTGGAGATAGAAGCAGATCGCTGGGCTGATTTCAGTTCTGCACCGAAGAAGTTTCTGTTTTTTGATGCACCCAAACTGGGCTGATGCTGCCTGAATTCAGATCATGGACAGATGGAATCTGTGTTATGGTTTAGATCAGGTGGAAGCGAGTATGCGGGAAAGATCGAACTGGTCTTGCTGCTGTGCCTGGATTCTTCCCTTGCCGCTCAGGTAAAGGGCCAGATATTCCTGCTCGGTTTGTCCCGGTGTGGGAACCATCCAGATATTGCTGTGATGCGGCAACAGGTCCATTATGCTGCTGTATCCGCTGCGGCTGAGCACGGCGGAAGAATTGGCAATGGCCTGCGATAGCTGATCGGTTTCGAGATGGTTTACCACCACGGCATTCGGGAGCTCGGGAAGCGGAGAGATCGGCAGGTGGGGAAGTCCCCGCACCAGTAAGAGCGATCTGCCCGGGTTCTGCTTCCAGGCATGTATAACCCTTTGTTCCAATATTGTGCGTTGTGGCTCTGGTCCGGATAAAATCACCAGCAACTGGATCTGATGGAGGCTGGTGGTACCAATGATCAGGGGCGCTCCGGCCTGTTGGGGCCGGATCCTGGTCAGTGGCCCGATATAATGAACCGGCGTTTCGGGAACTTGTCGGGGATGGGCGAGATCACCGGCCATGGAGCGATCCTTCTCCGGATAATCGGGCACCCAGCAGGCGGTGAACCGGTTGATATAGCGATAGATCTGCCGGCGAACCGGAGCCTCCGACCAGGCTCCAAGCGGACTTTTAACCGCCAGCTGGTGGGTGATCAGGTAGGAAGGAATTTCGGGATGCCAGAGCCCATAACGGTTGTCGCTGATGATGGCATCCACCTGGTTGTCGCGGCAAAACCCGCGCAGCCACTGGTTTTCAGCCCGAATCGTCCGAGCCAGATGGGGCAGAGAAAAGGCCAGCCGGATCACCGTCCCG
>DATCJQ010000375.1:0-10406 GCA_036562745.1 Flavihumibacter sp. | reverse complement strand
GAGGACGGTGAAGGGAGAAGGGTGGAGTTTGTTTGCGCTTACCGTTTATCACTCAGAGTCGGTGTCTCAGATCGCATTGACCCAATTGTATTTTCAATATCCATTATTTCCCCTTTTCCCTCCGTCTCCTCCGTTTCCGTTGTCCCCCTTGTCCCCATCGTTCCCTTTGTCTCCTTTGTCCCCTCTTCTTATCTTGACCCCAATTGATCCCCCCTAATCCCCAATCCATCGCCGTTTAACCCAAACAGTGCCCCTGAGTCCGAAAGATTTGTGGCGCCGAAGTATATTTGGAAACCTGAATCCGATCGATTGAAGCAACTGAACCTTTTATTACTGCTCCTGGGGTTGACCTTTAGCCTGCTGGCCCAGCAGGCCAGGCAGTACTCCTTTACCCAGTATACCACCGCCGACGGACTGGCATCCAACCACGTGAATGCAGTGGGACAGGACAAAAAAGGGTATATCTGGCTGGCCACCACCAACGGCCTCAACCGATTCGACGGTCGGGATTTCCTCACCTTCAAACACGATCCCAGAAATCCCAACAGTCTGCTTTCGAACAATATCGGCACCATGTTCTGCGACAGTAAGGGACGGATCTGGATTCTGGATGAAAACAACCGTACCGGACTCTTCGATGGCGAGCGATTCGCATTCAAAGAGTTTCCCGTCGACATGCCCTTCGATCGTTTCAATTTGTATAACTATTCTTTTTTCAGAGAGGACTGGGACGGGCGCATCTATCTCTTCATGACGGGGCGGGGTGTGTATGAGCTCGATGAAACAGCCCAGCGCTTCAAACTGGTGGACCAGAAATTCGGCGTACCTGCTGGATGGACCGTGCTTTATTTCCAGCCCGATCTCGAACGAAAATTATACTGGTTTGGATGCGATTCGGGCATGGTCAAATATGAGCCCCACCTCAATAGAGTATCGCGCCCGGGTGCCAATGCCAGCAAGGACCCCGTGATCGATGCTTTTGCCGATTTAAAAAATGTGCAGGGCATTCAACCCATCCGCGGCAGCCGGAGCATGCTGGTATACCACTGGCCCCGCAAGCATCCCACGCCCTTTCTTTACTGGTATGATGGCGAAACCGGGAAGAAAATCCGCCACGCCATCGGGCCGCAGATACCGCGTAGCTACCATGAGTATCGCGGCAGCACCCAGCAATCCAACGGTTCGATCTGGCTATTCGGACTACCCTTCATCGCAGAGTTTGATACGGCTAAGCAGTCCTTCCAGTTTGTGCATCAGTCGGCCCCCTTCAGCGAACAGTTTCGCTTCGATGTGGGGCATCAGCTTTTTGAAGATCGCGAACACAACTACTGGCTCGCCACCTCCGACGGACTCTTCCTGTTCAACCCCTCGGCCCAGGCATTTAACGCGTATTACCTGCTAAGACCCGGACAAAAAAACGTGCAGGACGGTCCGGTTGAACACGTGCGCCAGATGAAAAACGGCCAGATTTGGGTGGGCACCTGGGGGATCGGGTTTTATATCTACGACAGCCTGTTCCAACCGCTGAAAGTGCCTTCGGTTTTCGATCCCTATAAGGATAACATGTTGCTCTGGTATATCCACGAGCATTCGAAAACCGGACTGATTTTTATGGGTGAACAAACGGGATACCTGAAAGTGTACAATCCAGCTACCGGCAAACTGATTTCGAGTCAGCCGCCCATATTCAGGGAGCGAACCATTCGCCAGATGGCCGAGGACCGCGAGGGCAATATCTGGTTCGGCACGCAGGGTGGCCGCCTTATCAAATGGGATTACAAAGCCTCGGGTGGTGATCCCACCAGGGGATTTGAACTGGTACACGAGCTCGGGCTGATTCAAAAATTGTTTATCGACTGGGATGGCACCCTCTGGGTAGCCACCCTCGGCTGGGGCACCTATCATATTGATCCGGCTACCGGGCATATCCTGCACCATATCACCAAGGAAACGGCCAGCTGGAAAACGGGCAACGACTCTCCCACTGATATCATCCGTTACAATGACAGTCTGTTGCTGCTGGCCACCAACAATATAACGGTGTTGAACACACGAACTATGACATCGCGCCTGGTATCCTCTGATGACGGACTCCCCTCCAACTCGGCCTATTTCCTGCAGATGGATAAACGGGGTATGGTATGGATCGGCATGCAAAACGGACTTTGCCGATGGAATCTTCCCAATAATAATTTCACCGTCTTCGATCGTCGTGATGGTATCCAGTTCGACAATTTCACTTCGGGCGGGGCTTTCCGTATCAAGGATTCGCTCCTGGCCTTTACCACCACGCATAATTTCCTGGTATTTGATCCCGATAAAGCCATGCGAGGTACGCTTCCGCCCAAGGTAACGATCACGGGCATGCAGATACTGAATCAGCGGGTGAACTATGATTCGGTTATGCGTGCGGGTAAGCTGGAACTCAATCACCGGAACAATTCCATTATGATTGATTATTCCTCGCTGCAGTATATGGAACACGGGCAGCTCACTTACTATCATAAGCTGGAAGGGCTCGACGACAACTGGGTGAAATCGACCCGTAACCAGGCGATCTACAATTATCTGCCCTATCGCAATTTCACCTTCCAGGTTAAAGCGGTGAACGGTGACGGTGAGGAATCGGCCTACCTGACCAGCCTTGTGATCCAGGTGAAACCGCCTTTCTGGAGGTCTTACTGGTTTATGGCGATGATGGTCTTTATCCTGATCAGCTTTCTTTACTGGCTCGATCGTTTACGGATGCAAAAGATCCGCGCCACTGAAAGCATTCGCAACCGGATTGCCGCCAGCCTCTCGCAGGATCTTACCAACTCGCTGAACAGCATCAATATTTCGAGTGAGTTGGCCAAGACCAAAATCGAGCAGGATGCACTGCGCACCCGCGATTATATCCATCATATCAGTGAAACCAGTAACCGGATGACCCAGGCCATGAACGATATGGTGTGGAGTATCGATCCGCAGAACGATCAGATGAGTCGGACCCTGGAGAAGATGAAACAGTTTGCACTGGAGCAGGAACTGATGCACGATATCACCATCACGATCGATGCCGATCCGGCCATTGCCGACAAACATTCGGATATGGAACACCGTTATGAGCTGCTATCGATTTTTAAGGAAGCGGTGGGCAATGCAGTAAAACATTCGCATGCAAGAAATATTCAGGTACAACTCCGGCTGCGTAAGAAAAAACTGCAGATGATCATCCAGGATGATGGCAAAGGTTTTGAGCTCTCCTATGTGGTAAAAGGACGTGGTATCCAGGACATGCAGCGTCGTGCCGATGCCATTGGTGCCGATTTTGAAATCCTTTCGGAAAAAAACACAGGCACGGTCGTGCGACTGGAGACTAAATTGAGAAGCTAAATTTTCAAATTCAGCGGCTGACTTTTCCGATGCCCTCTATTTGCCCATCCACTTCTTGAACTCGCTCACTTTCTCCCGGCTCACGATGGATTCCTTATCCAGCGAGGGTTGCAGGTGCAGTAAGAGCCGATTGCCGAAATAATCGTGAATCTGATCCACGCTGTCTATGGAAACATAGAAGGAACGGCTGATCCGGAAATAACGATCGGGATCCAGCATGGACTCCAGTTCGTCCATGGTATAATCCACGATGAACTTGCGGTTATCGCGGGTTTTAAAGAAGTTGACACGGCCATCGCTGTAGAAATAGGCGATATCATCCACTTCCACACTCACCAGTTTTTGTCCCTGTTTTACCAGGAAACGCTTTCGATATTCCTTGGGCTGTAATCGCTGTTGCAGTTCACGCACCAGGTTCTCCATATTGAGATTGGCGCGGGTCTCTCCCTTGCCCAGCAATTGTTTAAGGCGATGGAACTTTTCGAGGGCAGCTTCCAGATCTTCTTTCTGCACAGGTTTCAGCAGATAGTCCACACTGTTCACCTTAAAGGCCTTGAGCGCATACTCGTCGTAGGAAGTTGTAAATATGACCGTACTGTTCACGTCCACCTTGTCGAAAATCTCGAAGCTCTGTCCGTCGGCCAGCTCGATATCCATGAGGATCAGGTCCGGCGATTCATTTTCCTGCAGCCATTTTACAGATGAGCGGATACTGTCGGTAACCCCCACCACTTCGGCCTGGGCATCCACCGATTGCAGCGTTTTCTGTAATTTTTTGACTGCCAGTTCCTCGTCTTCTACGATCAGTACTTTCATATTTCTCTGTTGATGCAAAAATAATCAGCCGGCGCGGCCTCTGTCAGTGCCCTTTGTATAAGTTGATAAAAACGAAGGATGAACTGTTTACCGGTCTTATGGCTGGATCAGCGGCACCACAACCGAGAACTCCTTGCCATCGTCGCGGATCATGATCTCCTCCTGTTTCATCAGGCGGTATTTATTGTGTATGTTATTGAGTCCCACTTTGTTAGAGAAAACCATCCGCTTTTTGCGCTGCAGGTTATTGGTCACCACCAGCTTGCGGCTATTGGTGGTCATAAGCTGAATCACGAGCGGACTGTCGCGCAGAATCATATTGTGTTTCACAGCGTTCTCCACCAGGATCTGCAGGGTCAGCGGCGGAATCAGGTAATGCAACAGCTTCTCATCGATTTTGAGTTCCATTTCCAGTCCGTCGTTATAGCGGGTTTTGAGCAGGTGAAAATAGCTTTGAATAAACTGCAGTTCGGTTTCGAGCGTGGTGAGGCCATCTTCATTGGTGCGAAGCATATAGCGATACACTTTGCTCATTTCGTCGAGAAATTTCTCGGCCTTTGCAGGGTCTTCACTGATCAGGCTCGACAGTGAATTCAGGCTGTTAAAGAGAAAATGCGGGTTTACCTGTCCCTTTAACCCCTCCAGCTGACTTTGCAGGTTTTCCTTTTTAAGCTGCTCGGCCTCGTCCACCAGGCTGCGCCATTTCATGTAAAAAGCCGCGCCCTCATTAAAACTGGTGGCGAGAAAATTGGCTGCCAGTCCGATCATGAGGGTCCAGAAATAGTTGGAATAATTGATGGTAAAATCCATGAAACCCAGATAATCGTAGCCGAAAAAAAGCAGGCTGATTCCGGCAACCATAATCAGCACATAGGTCAGCAGGCTCAGGGCAATCCGGCGGAAGGTTTGGCTGTACTTGGGGTATTTATTCATGAAGATCACGCCCGCCATGCCGCAGGTGATATAAATAAGGAAGACCACAGCGAGGGTTATAACCGTGGCCAGCAGGAAACCCCAGAAGCTCTGGAAATATCGCTGCCCGAACATGGAGATATTGAGCACCACGGCTACGGGCGGAAGAAGCAGGAAGGCAATCCATCGCTCAGCCTTGGAATATTTCAGAAACGCCATGCTGTTTAACATCCGGTAGTTTTTGTTAAGATAGCAGTTTGCAGGATTTCGAGATTTCCCGCCGGTACAAAATTGCAGTATTTGGGATGAATTGGTCAATTCCGCGGCTGAACTGGTCTAGTTGAAGCGGGTGATCCTGGTGGTTACTCCCCGGTGATGCGGGTTAATCGGAACCTCGTACTTAAAGTGGATGGTTGGTTTGGGGTGGATGGATGTTTGGCTTAGATGAATGAATGTTAGGAGTAGATGGTGAGTGTTTGGAATGGATGGATGGATGAGTGTTCGGAATGGATGAATGAGCCTTAGGGTTCGTTGCAACCTGTTTGGAGTGGGGGCTGCCTCCTGAGGAAGCAGCCCGCTCCTGTGTTAACGGCTGTTGGTATGTTCCAATGACGGGATTGTTAACTCCGGTCCGTCTGTGTACTGTAAGTGCTTTCGAAGATCTTGTCGGCATTCCCGGCTTCGAAGCCCTCTCGACGATGTTCACGTTTGATCTGATCCGCAGGCAGATGGCTGAATTCGGGCAACACCGAACGTTCAGCGAACTCCACATAGGAACCGGCGATCAGGTGTTTTTCGCCCGATGCGAATGCGGCTTCCACCTTGCGTGCAACAGTTGATGACTGGCGCAGTAATCCATCCGGACTCTTCTTGATTTTGCCGCCGGCATCGTTCAACACGAATCCGTGTTTTTCGAGGAAAGCGTTGAATTCATCCAGATTATTATAAGGTGCCGGCAGATTGTGCACACTTACGGTGAAATGGTTCAGGTAATATCGGTTATAGATAACCCAGGCCGCGTATTCGCTCTCCTTCCCGAGCTCGGTATAGTCGCTGTACCCCGGCGTTCTCCAGAGCCCGCTGTGCAGGAAATGGTCCACCGCCACGGGGTCGTTAAGGTCCAGCGCGTCCACCGGATCGCTGGTTACCTCATCCGTATAGGAATGAATCAGATCCTGTGTTTTTTTGCTCAGGTCTTTTACCCGCAGTTCACTGATGAAAATACGGGGGTATTTGTCGGAGGGCGGCGCATACCAGTAGGCATCGAGTTTTTTCTCGTTGAAATGGTATTGCTCCATTTTCCGGTAGCCCAGGTGCAGGAAAATCTTCTCCAGCGACTGGATTCCCAGATGCGGTACGCCCATGGTTCTGAATGCGATATGATCGTTTTCGATATCCTCTGCTTTGGCAATGAGTCCCTCCTTTACCATGGCAGCTATGATACCCTGTACATCGGGCACCCGCTCCTGGTAACGGCGCATCAATCCGCCCAAAACAGCTTCAAGTTCCGTTTTCATGGTCTGAAAATTGACCCGACGGGCACCCGACGGGTACCCGACGGGTAGTTATTTCACGGTATATAAAGAACCGTTTTTAGTTTTAATGAAATCGTTGAAGGAAATTTCTTCCTGCTTGATGAAACCTTGCTTAGGCAGGGTTCCGTTGGCCACCATTTCCACCACGGCCGCTACGGAAGCAGCGGTGGTCCAGCTGATCGCACGCCATTCCTTGCCGTTAATCAGTTTGGGGTGATACGCATTGTAGAACTCTTCGCGGGCCAGTTGCTCGCCTTTCCAGCCTTCCACTACGGCGTACACGTATACCACATCTTCGCGCACCGGGGGTTTAGCTTCGGTGAGGATTTGCTCTACCAGTTCGCGTTTGTCTTTCAGAATCAGTTCATACAGCAGGAAACGCATCAGTTTGCAGTGACCCGGATAGCGCATGGTTTTGTAGTTCAGGGTATCCACCTTGCCTTCCAGGGTTTCGCACATGGTACCGAGGCCACCGGAAGTGCTGAAGGCTTCAAATTCCTGTCCCTCGATATTGATCATCTCGATACCGTCGAGTGAAGGCACCATTTTACGCTGACCGTTGTGAATTACTTCAGAGTCGTTGATGTACTCGTTGATCACACCGGCGGGCGACCAGGTGAAGGAATAGCCCATCAGTCCGTTTGGATAGCGGGGCAGCGCACCCACACGCAGTTCCACATCGCGCAGTTTGGTGAAGCGATTGTAGAGATCAGCACCTACGATTCCGATAAAACCGGGTGCAAGTCCGCACTGGGGCGCCATCACCCCTTTGGAAGTTTTGGCCATTTCGCGGATGGCGGTGGTGGTGGGCACGTCTTCCGTAAGGTCGAAATAGTGAATACCCAACGCATGGGCAGCCTGGGCCACGGGCAGGTTGAGGTTGTAGGGCAGGCAGGACACCACGGCATCCTGTTTGGATAAAAACGCTTTCAGTTGGTCGGCATCTGTCACAGATCCGGTTTCAACGTTGAAAGGCACTTCAGTAGCCGGTTGCTGACGATCAAAACCGGTAACTGTGAACAGGTCGCTCAGCAGGGTTCCAACCAATGAACCTACTTTACCGAGCCCAATAACGGCAACATTCTTCATTACAAGAAAGTTTAATGTATGAATTAATGGAAATCAGTGAAAACAATATGTAAAAAGGGGAAATCAGGGCATAGTCAGCCCTCTGGGTACCATTCAGGGAATATTGGCACAGGCAGACCGGAGGAAAGCCAGATATGCACCAAATATGTTAAGGCGAGCATTCATGCCTGTGAAATGTGTACTTTTGATAACGCCGACGAAATTACGGGATTTCGGTAACTTTTTTCCGGTTTATTCAATTAAATATTATTACCTTTGCCAACCTTTTAAAAAGGTACTCATGAATAGCAAACGGGAATTTGATATCGCTTTTGTGGGGTTGAAGCCCGGAATTCATGAATATACATACGATATTACCGATCGTTTTTTTGAAGCGTATCAGTCAACGGAGTTTTCCAATTGTGCAGCGCAGGTGAAATTGTCGCTGGATAAGAAGAATGGCTTCATGTTGCTGAAATTTGAAATTGGCGGGAAGGTGGATCTGTCCTGCGACCGTTGTGGAAGCACGAGTTTACCCTGGGTATTGTTTGATGAATTCAATATCGTGGTGAAGCTGGTGGACAACCCGGAGGAGATGAACGAGCAGGAAGAGGATCCGGATGTATATTATATCTCCAGAGGCGAAAGCCATTTGCATGTAGCCGACTGGATTTATGAATTTTTGCTGCTGAGTCTGCCGATGCAAACCATGTGTGATGTTGCAGAAGCCGGTCAGCACCCCTACTGCAACCAGGAAGCGCTGAAGCTTTTGAAAGAAATGGAAGCCGGCGGTCAGGGTGAGCAGGAAAAAACCAATCCGCTTTGGAAGGGATTGGAAAAATTTAAAGACCTGGATAATTGATTTTTTGTATTTATAAATAGTTGAGAGATGCCAAATCCGAAACGCAGACATTCACAACAACGTAGTGCCAAAAGAAGAACGCATTACAAAGCAGAAGCCGCTACACTCAGCACTGACAGCACTACTGGTGAACTGCACGTACGTCACCGTGCTCATGTGAGTGAAGGAAAATTGTTCTACAAGGGTAAGCTGGTGGCCGAAAAATCGCCCATCAAGAAGTAATTAACCTGTACACAATATAATTAGCTTTGCCGGAGATGAAAATCGGTCTGGACATGATGGGGGGAGACTTTGCGCCGCTTGAGGCAGTGAAGGGTCTTCAACAGTATCTGTCTGCATCGACAACTCCGGCGACGCTTTTTTTATTTGGTGATGAAGCCCGGATTCAGCCCCTGCTGGATGAATACCACTTACCAACCGAACGGTTTAAAATTGTGCATGCCCCTCAGGTGATCGGCATGCATGAACATCCCACCAAGGCACTGAAGGAAAAACAACAGTCATCCATAGCCGTAGGTTTTGGTTACCTCGCGAAGGGAGTGATTGATGCTTTTATCAGTGCCGGCAATACCGGTGCCATGCTGGTTGGGTCGATGTATGCCCTCAAGACCATTGAAGGGGTGCTGCGCCCCACGATTTCCACGATTATTCCCAAAGACAATGGCGGTACCGGCCTCCTGCTGGATGTGGGACTGAATGCCGATTGCAAACCCGAACACCTCAACCAGTTTGCGGTGCTGGGTTCGCTGTATGCCAAGCATATTTTGGGGATTGAAAGACCGCGTGTGGGACTCATCAATATCGGCGAAGAAGAAGGCAAGGGCAATATCCTGGCCCAGGCCACTTATCCCTTGCTGAAAGAAAACAGCGCTATCCATTTCGTGGGGAATGTCGAAGGCCGCGATGTACTGCTCGACAAAGCCGATGTGATGGTTTGCGAAGGTTTCACCGGCAATATCATCCTGAAACTGGCTGAATCCATTTACGAGATCACGCACCGCAAATCGATTGACCACGAGTATTTCGATCGCTTCAATTTTGAAAACTACGGCGGTACGCCTGTGCTGGGTGTGAACAAGCCCGTGATTATTGGTCATGGTATTTCCCAGGCCAGGGCTTTTGCCAATATGATTTCCCTGGCCGTTAAAATGGCCGAGAGTTCTCTTCTCTCCAGCATTGAAGACGCGTTTAAAGCGTAGCTAACGCTTTCGTTTCCCTTGTCTCCTTTGTCCCCTTTGTCCCCTTTGTCCCCCTTCCCCCTTCTCCATTCTCCTTATCTTAGTACCCCATGATCTTCTCCTACATATCCGACTATTTCCAGCAGCTCAACAAACCCTATCTGCTAGTATGCAGCCTGTTCACTGCGTTGTTGATAGCCGGCAATTTTCACTGGGGATGGGAAAAACAATGGATCTATAATCTGCCCACCCGCGCGCAGCGTTTTGGCGGATTCTATCTCGTTTATGCCTCGGCTTTCCTGGTGCCCTGGGTGCTGTACGCCCTGTTTAACCGCGAATGGAAGTGGTCGCCCGAACTGATTGCTCTGATCGTTCTGGCACCCGCGGTGTTTGCGTTCAAATCCAGCGCCGGAGGATGGCAGCAAATCATCGAAACCAGCTGGTCGGGAGTCCAGGCCAAACAAATTATTACCCTGCTAAACTGGCCACTTCGGCTGATCATTACTGTTACACTTATCTGGGTTCTCTGGTCCTACTTTCGGTTACGTACAACCGAAGTGGCACCATTTGCAGAATCAATGGGATTAAAACTGGAAGGCGTTCGCTGGGCACCTTATTGGATCATGCTGGCCGCAGCCATTCCCCTGGTAAGCTTTGCCG
>DATCJQ010000337.1:0-7689 GCA_036562745.1 Flavihumibacter sp. | reverse complement strand
AAGGAGCCGTCAATCGGATCGCCCACGGCAACGCCTTCCTCCTTGTTCCGGAAATGCAGGGCATCGAGGAAAACGCCGGAGCGGTTATCGCGGTGCACTTCCTGCCAGCTCGCGCCGCCATCGTAGGTGCGTAATATCAATCCGGGTGAATCCACCGCCAGGATCACAGCGGTGACGGCATCAAATGCTTCGATATCTCTGAAATCGCGGTTTTCGTGACCGGGTACCGTCATCCATTGAAAGGTCCTGCCGCCATCAGTGCTGCGGCCCACGGTTCCCTTGCTGCCACTTACCCAAAGCAGCCGGTCGTTCACCACACTTAATCCACGAAAACTCACACCTTCCTTACCCGGCAATTCCTGCACGGTTTGCGCCTGCGCGGAACTGCCCGAAACGAGGAGAAGCCATCCCGCCAGACAAGCTATCAGGCATGTATAACCGATATTAAAAAATTTTAGCATTCGATTGGATGTTGAAATTTTTCGGATGACCAGCGCCTGAATTTGTTACTGCGACTAACGGAATCAGGCTTTCAATCTCGCCAGAGCTCCTTCAATCGCAGCCTGTGTTTGTTCGGTTGTCCATGCCTGTGGGATGAACTTTTCGCCAATCACCTGCTCGTACAATTGAATATAACGCTGACTGATGGTTTCAATCCATTCGGGCGTCATCTCGGGAACGGTTTGTCCTTCCTTGCCCATGAAATTATTGGCGATCAGCCACTCGCGCACAAACTCCTTGCTGAGCTGCTGCTGCTTTTCACCGCGGGCCTGGCGCTCTTCAAAGCCATCCGCAAAGAAATAGCGCGATGAGTCGGGCGTATGAATCTCATCCATCAGGTAAATCTGATCGCCCAGTTTCCCAAATTCATATTTGGTATCAACGAGAATCAGTCCGCGTTTGGCGGCGATTTCCTTTCCACGCTTAAAAAGCGCGAGGGTATATTTTTCGAGGATGGCCCAGTCTTCGGCGGATGCTATCCCTTTAGCAATAATTTCTTCCTTGCTGATATCTTCATCATGACCTTCCGATGCTTTGGTAGAGGGGGTGATAATGGGAGTGGGGAAAAAATCGTTTTCCTTCATCCCTTCAGGAAGGGGTACTCCGCACAATGTTCTCTTGCCACTGTTATAAGTGCGCCAGGCATGACCGGTAAGGTTGCCTCTTACAACCATTTCAATCTTAAACGGTTTACACTTGTAACCAATTGAAACATGTGGGGCGGGCGTGTCGAGCAACCAGTTCGGACAGATGTCTTTGGTTGCGTTCAACATATATGCGGCAATTTGATTTAATACCTGTCCTTTATAGGGAATGGGAGCGGGGAGAATCACATCAAAAGCAGAGATGCGATCCGATGCAATCATCACCAATAAATCGTCCTGAATGGTATAAACATCGCGAACTTTTCCTTTGTAAAAAGCGGTCTGATTTGGGAAGTTGAATTGTGCCATGTTGCGAAGTTATAATCCCGTTACGAAAAAAAACTTGTTGGAATCAATAAATCCTTATTTTGGTATCGATTAACACTAAATCCACCAGTCATGAGAAAACACAACAGCTATCTGCTTATGATGCTGTTGGCCCTCGTTACATCGATTGCTGCAACTGCTCAAACCGTTACGATTACCGGGAACGTAAAAAACAGCTCCAATTCTGATGTAGTGCCAGCCGTATCAGTCACTGTCAAGGGAAGCTCCACAGGAACTTTTACCGACGACAAAGGAAACTTCAGTTTGACAACATCCCAGAAACCCCCGATTACCCTGGTGTTTTCTTCTATCGGATTTGATCCGCTGGAAGTGGTGGTGAACAACACCTCCGAACCCGTAAATGTGGAACTGCAACCTTCCAGTACGCTTGGTACGGAAGTGGTGGTTTCAGCGAGTCGCGTGCCGGAAAAAATCCTGGAATCACCCGTGTCTATTGAAAGGGTGAACGCATCCGCCATCCGGGTATCTCCGGCCGCCAGCTATTATGACATTGTGGGAAGTCTGAAAGGGGTGGACATGGTAACCTCCTCGCTGACTTTCAAAACACCCACCACCCGTGGTTTTGCCGGAAGTGGTAATACCCGCTTCAACCAGCTGGTGGATGGAATGGACAACCAGGCACCCGGTTTGAACTTCTCCGTGGGCGCCATCATCGGTTTGTCTGAACTCGATGTAGACAATATGGAACTCCTGCCCGGTGCGTCTTCGGCGCTTTATGGTCCGGGTGGTATGAACGGAACCCTGCTCGTAAGCAGCAAGAACCCCTTCCGTTATACGGGTTTGTCTTTCCAAACCAAAATGGGTGTGATGAACACCGATAGCCGTTACCGCGGAACTTCCGGTTATCATAACTGGGCCGTTCGCTGGGCGGAAAACATCAAGGATAAGTTCGCTTATAAAATCAATGCCGAATTTGTTCATGCCAAAGACTGGCTGGCGGCCGACCGTCGGAATTTTGTCGGACGTCAGAGCGGACGCGGACTGCCCGGTAAGGGAACCCGTGAAACCGATCCGAACTTTGACGGTATAAATATCTATGGCGATGAGACCACCATCGATATCGCCTCCGCGGTTTTCCCCGCCGTAGCCCAGGCTGCACTCTTCCTGGCTCCTTATATCTCCACACTGGGCAATGATCCGATCAATGTATCCCGCACCGGTTATGACGAAGCGGATATCATCGATCCCAATACCCTGAACTTTAAGCTGGGTGGTGCCCTGCATTATAAGATTACACCCGGACTCGAAGCCGTTCTGGCCGGAAGCTGGGGAACCGGTAACTCGGTTTATACCGGGAGCGACCGCTATTCTTTCCGTGATTTCAAAATGGGACAGTACAAGCTGGAACTGAATGCCAAGAACTGGTTTGTTCGTGCTTATACCACTCAGGAAAATGCGGGACAATCCTACAATGCCACCGTTACGGCGCGATTGCTGAACGAGGCCTGGAAACCCTCCACCACCTGGTATCCGGAATACGCCCAAACCTATCTGGCCAATTTGTTAGCCGGACAGGACAACCAGACTGCGCACAACAACGCTCGTGCATTTGCCGATCGCGATCGTCCGGCGCCGGGCTCCAAGCAATTCAAGGAATTGTTTGACCGGGTGCGTTCCATTCCGATTTCTGCCGGCGGTGGTCTGTTTATTGAAAAATCAGATCTGTATTTCGCAGAGGGACAATACAACCTTTCCGATTTCACCGGCAAAGTGGCCGATGTGCTGATCGGAGGTAACTGGCGTCAGTACGTGCTGAACTCAGAAGGTACACTCTTCGCCGATTCAGCGGGTACCATCAAGATCAACGAAGTGGGTGCTTATATCCAGGCGACCCGCCGTCTGTTCAACGATGTGTTGAAACTGACATTTGCCGGACGTTATGACAAGAACGAAAATTTTGAAGGACGTTTCACTCCGCGTGCCACAGCCGTGGTAACCGTTGCGAAAAACAATAATATCCGGGTGTCTTATCAGACTGCCTATCGTTTTCCCTCCACGCAGCAGCAGTATATCGATCTGTCTGTGGGTGGTGGCGTGCAGCTGATCGGTGGAAACAAAAGTTTCCAGAACTATTACGGATTCAATACCAACAGACCTTATACGCTCACCAATCCGGCTCAGCAACATGTGTTCAAAACCTTCAAGCCTGAGTCTGTACAGTCATACGAAATCGGTTATAAGGGACTGTTAGGAAATGGTCGTCTGCTCGTGGATGCCTATGGTTACTACGGACAGTACAAAAACTTTATTGCCCGTACGCTGATTGGACAAACAGCCACCCCGGGTGGTACACCCAATCCGGTTACCGATCCCAAGTTCTCCGTTCCGGTGAACATCGAAGACAAGGTGAAGACCTATGGCTTTGGTCTCGGATTCGACTACCGTATCGTAAGAGCCTGGACACTCAGCATGAACCTTTCATCTGACCGTCTGGATGAAGTACCGACCGGATACATCGCTTTCTTCAACTCTCCGAAATATCGCTACAATGCCACCCTGTCCAATACCGGATTCGGTACCGATAAGCGGTTAGGCTTCAGCGTTAGCTATCGCTGGCAGGATGCTTTCTTCTATGAAGGTGATTTCGCCAACGGAGAAATAGCGGCCATTCATACCCTGGATGCGCAGGTATCTTACAAACTACCCAAGTATAAGAGTGTGGTTAAACTGGGCGGAAACAATATTCTGAACCAGTACTACTTCAACGCAGTTGGTAACAGCTTTGTTGGCGGACTCTATTACGTGTCTTTCGGGTATAATATTTATTAATCGAAAAAATCGATTGTATGCTTACGCTATTAAAGAAATATACAGGAATAGGGCTGATGGCGCTTGGCTTGCTGACGCAGATTACAGCCTGTAACAAGATTCCGGAGGTGGAAGATATCCAGCTGAATCAACCCGGCGGAAAAACCATCCTGGAGATAATAAATACTGAAGCCAAATACTCCATCCTCAAAGCAGCGGTGGAAAAATCAGGACTTGCGCCCGTTTTGGGAAAGGCGGATAACAATCTCACCTTGTTTGCGCTGGATAACGATGCCATGGCCCGTTCGGGTATTTCCGAGGCGGCTATTGGTGTGATGCCGGCACAGCAGATCGCGGCGATTCTGAGTTATCATATCGTTCCGCAGGCATTGACTTCCGCCAATATTCCGGATCTGCCCGCGCCGAATTTCCAGATGCCCAGTATGCTGCAGCCCCTGGCCAGTCAGCCGCTGTTTAAGATGAGTCTCTTCCCTTCCAGAAGGGGGAATATGGGTTTCGTGAACGATCGGCCGCTGACCTCAGTGGATACCCGGGCGGCCAACGGATATATTCATGATGTGTATGCACTGATTCCGCCGCCCCAGGCTACGCTTCGCGACGTGATTGCCGCCCAGCCGGATCTTAGCTTCCTGCGCGCTGCCATCGCCCGGGCGGATGAGGGACAAACCGGATTGAGCAGGATCGATTCTCTGCTGAACTATCCCTTCCCGAATATCACACTGTTTGCACCGACGGATGATGCCTTTAAGGTTGCCCTGCAGTTGCTGGGTGCTCCACCGGTGGTGGAAGCCTTCGCTTTCATTCCGCAGGAAACCGTGCTGGGAATGCTGGCCTATCATGTACTGGCTACCAACCGTACGCCGACCTACCGCGTGTTTACGCCCAATATGGTAAGCGGACCTGTTGAAACCCTGATCGGACCGGCACCCTTCCCGCACCTGACCATCGATGCTACCAATCCGCTGGCACCAACGGTGAAGGGAGCGGTAAACCCGGCCCCCGCCAATATCGTTGAGAAAGATATCAATGCGGTGAACGGCGTGATGCATAAGATCGACCAGGTGTTGATTCCGCAACTGTAGAATTTAAAATATCAGCTTAGAGAGTCCGGGTTTAGAGCCCGGACTTTTCGTTTAAAATGAAAAGGCCCTCCTTGCGGAGGGCCCTTGTCATGGGGAACGTTATTTTCGATCGGGTCGTTTCAACAGTCTTGAATATACGAAAATTATACGTTAAATCGGAAGTGCATGATATCGCCGTCTTTCACGATATATTCTTTTCCTTCGATGCGCAGCTTTCCGGCTTCGCGACAGGCGGCTTCTGAACCGTATTTGATGAAATCGTCATAGGCAATCACTTCCGCCTTGATGAATCCTTTTTCGAAATCGGTGTGGATTACGCTGGCAGCCTGCGGGGCTTTCCATCCTTCGTGGATGGTCCAGGCGCGCACTTCCTGCACTCCGGCTGTGAAATAGGTTTGCAGCTTCAGCAGCTTATAGGTAGCGCGAATCAGTTTGTTCAGCGCGGGTTCAGTCATCTTGTATTCTTCCATAAAGAGGGCGCGGTCGTCGGGATCTTCCATTTCGGCGATCTGCTGCTCGATAGAATTGTTCATCACGATAACTTCAGCGCCTTCGTCGGCCACGGCGGCTTTCAGGGCTTCGGAGAATTTATTGCCTGTGTGCATGGAGGGCTCGTCTACGTTGGCCACATAAAGCACCGGTTTTTCGGTCAGCAGGAAGAGGTCGGCAATGGCAGTACGCTCTTCTTTTGAAAGGCCGAGTTCGCGGATATTTTTTCCCTGCTCGAGGTGGGCATAACAACGTTTCAGCACTTCCAATTCGGCTTTCATTTTGGCATCGCCGGTTTTGGCCATTTTCTCGGCGCGTTGCAGTTTGCGCTCCACGCTTTCCAGGTCTTTCAGCTGCAGTTCGGTGTCGATGATTCCCTTGTCGCCAACCGGGTTGATCGGTCCTTCGTCGCGCAGGATATTATCGTCTTCGAAACAACGGATTACATGCACGATGGCATCCACTTCGCGGATATTCGCCAGGAATTTGTTACCCAATCCCTCGCCCTTGGAGGCGCCTTTTACGAGTCCCGCGATGTCCACGATTTCGATCTGCGTGGGTACGGTGCGGTTGGGTTTCACCAGCTCCGCCAGTTTGTCGAGCCGCTCATCGGGCACGTCCACCAGTCCCACATTGGGCTCGATGGTACAGAAACGATAATTGCTGGCCTGCGCCTTGGCGCTGATGCTCACCGCATTAAAGAGGGTTGATTTGCCCACGTTGGGTAATCCCACGATACCTGCTTGTAATCCCATTATTCGCTTATTTTCTTTTAATCGGGCGCGAAGATAGTAAATAATTACCCGTCGGGCACCCGTCGGGTACCCGACGGGTAATTAGTAGGGCTGTAAAGTTCAGCAGAACGATTTGTTCGCTGCTCCTCCGTTTACCCAACGGGAGCCCGAGATGTAACAACCAAGCCTAAATTCATACACCCTGTCGGTCACCCGTCGGGAAAACGCACTCCTCCGTTTACCCAACGGGAGCCCGAGATGTAACAACCAAGCCTAATTTCATACACCGTGTCGGTCACCCGTCGGGAAAACGGGATTACCCGACGGGTAGCCGTAGGTCTCCCGTTGGGTAATCCTTAAAATGATATATCTTCCCCGATAAATTTCCCGGGAATGGCATTAAACTATGTCTGGATTGCATTTTTTGTGATCGCTTTTGTGGTTGCCCTGTTCAAGCTGATCTTTTTGGGGGATGTCGAAATCTTCAAAAAACTGGCGGATGGGGTTTTTGATTCAGCCAAATCCTCCGTGCTGGACGTGGCCTTTCCGCTGGCGGGCACCATGGTCTTTTTCCTGGGACTGCTGAACATTGCCGAGAAAGCCGGCGCCGTGCGATTCCTGGCCCGATTCCTCAATCCGCTTATGAAACGGATCTTCCCCGAAGTGCCCAGCGGTCACCCGGCACAGGGACAGATGGTGATGAATTTCTCGGCCAACCTGCTGGGGCTGGACAATGCCGCCACGCCATTCGGACTCAAAGCCATGGAAAGCCTGCAGGAACTGAATCCGCAGAAGGAGCGGGCCACCAATGCCCAGATCATGTTCCTGGTGCTGCATACATCGGGCCTTACCCTGATTCCCCTGACCATTATCGCCTACCGGGTATCGGTGGGATCGACTCAGCCCGCGGCCATATTTATTCCCTGCGTCATCGGTACCCTGATCACCACCCTGGCCAGCGTAATCGTTGTAAGCGTTTGGCAGCGGATCAAGTGGGATGCCGTGCTCTTCGGATGGGTGCTGTCGGCCATCGCTTTTGTGGCGCTGCTGCTCTATTATGTCGGCGGACTCGACCAGGGCGGAAAGGAAACCTTTGGCAAGATCGTCGGCAATGTGTTGCTG
>DATCJQ010000514.1:0-1615 GCA_036562745.1 Flavihumibacter sp. | reverse complement strand
GCTTTGTATCTTCTCACGAAGTGGGACATACACTGGGACTCCGTCACAACTTCGGTTCTTCTTCCGCTACGCCGGTGGAGAAACTGCGCGATAAAAAATGGCTGGAAGAAAATGGTCATACCGCTTCCATCATGGACTATGCCCGCTTCAATTATGTGGCACAGCCCGAGGATAACGTGGGAGAACTGGGTCTCTTCCCCCGTATTGGCGATTACGACAAATGGGCCATCGAGTGGGGATATAAATGGATTCCCGAAGCAAAATCTGCCGAAGAGGAAATTCCCATCCTCAACAAACTCACTGTTGAGCGCCTGAAGAACAAACGTCTCTGGTTCGGCCGCGAAACCAATCCCGATGATCCCCGCTCTCAAAATGAAGATCTGGGCGACAACTCCATGAAGGCAAGTGCCTATGGTATCAGGAACCTGCAGCGCATCGTGCCCAATCTGCTGGAATGGACCCGCGAGCCCAATGAAAATTACTCCAGCCTCAATACCCTTTACAACGAAGTGGTTACTCAGTTCAACCGCTATGTAGGACACGTGAGCAAGAATGTGGCCGGTATCATGGAAACCCCGAAGACCGTGGAGCAGGATGGTCCGGTTTACGAATACGTATCGCGCGAGCAGCAGAAGGAAGCCATGGACTGGCTGAACAAATATGTATTCATCACGCCCACCTGGATTCTCGATCAGAAAATCTTCGAGAAAACCGGTACCAACGGAACCACGGTGGTGAACCGCGTACAGGATGCAGCCCTGAGTCGTCTGCTGAGTGCCGGAACCGTTACCAAACTGCTGAATGCCGAAGCAGAACTGGGTGCCAAAGCCTATACCCTGGGTGAAATGCTCACCGATCTGAAGAAAAATGTGTTTACCGAACTCTCTACCCGCAAGTCGATCGATATCTATCGTCGCAACCTGCAAAAAAATATGGTAGAGCGATTACTAACCATGGTGAAACCTCCCGCGGCTCCCACAGGCAGTACCGGAATCACGATCAGCTTCGGTCCCACTATCAATAAGAACAGTGATGCAATTTCCTATGCCCGCGGCACCCTGCGTGCAATTCAATCGGAAATCCGCGCTGCCCTTCCCTCCTATACGAATACCGCAAGCCGCTATCACCTGCAGGATTTGCTGGATCGTATCAACGATGGGCTGACAGTGAAATAAGCTACCCGATTTTATCGAACATTCTGCAAATAGAAAGAGCTGGTTTAAAACCAGCTCTTTTCATTTAGTTGTTATCGGGGATAAGAACATTATTGAGAATAAATTACTCGTAACGCAGTGCTTCGATGGGGTTCAAACGGGCCGCCTTATAAGCGGGATAGGCACCAGCGGCCAAACCTACCACAGTACAAATTACCACGCCGAGGAATACCCAGAACCAGGGCACCACGAAGCCGGTACTCATCAGCATACTCACGATATTGCCCAGGAACACTCCCATGAAAATTCCAATAACAGCTCCCAGCAAACTAATGAGAATCGCTTCGAGCAGGAACTGCCAGCGCACATCGTTTTGTTTGCCGCCAATGGCTTTTATCAGTCCCACTTCTTTGGTGCGTTCCGTCACCGCCACCAGCATGATATTCATCAGACCAATGGCC
>DATCJQ010000513.1:0-3833 GCA_036562745.1 Flavihumibacter sp. | reverse complement strand
ACGCAGAGCAGGGAATTCACAGGAACCTTATCTCCTTTCTGTGCACCGATATACAGGAGGGTACCGGTTTTATAACTTTCGAGCTCCATGGTAGCCTTATCAGTTTCCACCTCGGCCAGGAGATCGCCTTTGTTTACTTTATCACCAACCTTCTTATGCCATTCAGCTATCACCCCCTCGGTCATGGTATCGCTCAGACGGGGCATCAGGATTACTTCTTCCATTTTGCTCAGGTCCAGCCCAGTCTTGGCAGCAGGTGCGGCGGATTGAGCAGCGGCCGGTGCAGCAGGTGCAGCGGGTTGTTCGGCTTTTTGCCCGCCGGATGCGGCTCCGGACTGTGCATTGCCTCCAGATTTGAGCAGTTCATCAATATTTTCGCCAGGCTCACCGATGATGGCCAGCAGGTCGTTCACCTGAAGTTTGCCACCAGGCTGCGCGCCAATATGAAGCAGGGTACCATCTTTATAACTTTCCAACTCCATGGTAGCTTTGTCAGTTTCAACTTCTGCCAGCAATTCACCTTTTTTCACGGAATCTCCTACCTTCTTGTGCCAGGCTGCGATCACACCTTCGGTCATGGTATCGCTCAAACGGGGCATCAAAATCACTTCTGCCATCTGAATGGTATATTTAGTTTTCGTTTGCGAATGAGAGGCCGAAATTAAGGAAAAAGACGGAAGTCCGACTTCCTATCTTTGTAGCATGCACATCTTACAAGCTGTTTACCTGGTTAGCAGTCCGGAGCTCGCTAAATGTCCCGCACCGGATCGGCCCGAATATGCTTTTATCGGTCGCTCCAACGTGGGCAAATCCTCCCTTATCAATATGTTATGCAAGAATCAGAAGCTTGCAAAAACATCCGGTACGCCGGGCAAAACCCAACTTATTAATCATTTTTCTATTAAGTCTGCCGAAAAAGAAGGCGGTACCCAAATTACCCAATGGTACCTGGTTGACCTGCCCGGCTATGGCTTTGCAAAAGTGTCGCAGTCGCAGCGGAAGCAGTGGGAGAAAATGATCGAGAATTATCTCCGCAAACGGGAAAACCTGGGAATGGTCTTTGTACTGATCGACAGCCGCCATGGCCCGCAGAAAATCGACCTCGACTTTGTGAATCAGTTGGGCGAATGGGAAGTGCCTTTCACCCTGGTTTTCACCAAGTCTGATAAGGAAACCCAGCGCGTGGTGGCCAAAAACGTGCGCGATTTTCTCGACGAGATGCGCAAGACCTGGCAGTTCTTACCAGCCCATGTGGTTACCAGCGTGGTGAAAGGAACGGGGAGGAAGCAACTGCTGGACATGATTCAGGAATTCAATTCCAGCTACGAAGAGGGGCGATAATGGCCCGGGCGGTGTGCTCCACCGCCGGAAACGGATCGGTCCGACTGCCATCAGTTCACCACCTTATTGGCGCAACTGCTGCTGGCAAAAGCCTCGGGTTTGGCCTTGAAGGCAAACCCCATTCCCAGAATATAGCCCATTGCTTCCTTGAGGGCATCGTTGCTTTTGAACTGGGGATTGGTATTGATATCAGCATGCACTTCCATATCCACGTGATAGGTCGTAAACAGCTCGCATAGTTCATAGGCGATTTCGATGCTACGGGCAACTTCCACCAGCATGCGCTCCTTGATGGAGAATTTCTGGCGGGTCTTCTCGTTGTGAATGAACATGAATCCACCATGCCCCTCACGGAGAAATACAATAACCGTAGCAAATTCTGTTTCGGATCCTTTCACCTGGGAATCGGTGCCGATGCACACCTTAAGCCGGTACCCCTGTTCGGTCTCCCGGCGGATGGCCTTTTCTACGGCGTCACGAATCGGAACATCGATCGTGTCGCCATTAAATTTTCTCCATAACATACGAATGGGTTTTCCCAATTTACTGAAAAACCCATTTCTAATATGATTTTTTCCTATTAAGTGTATGTTAGAATTGCCCCGTACTCAGCAATACCAGCGTACAGGCTTCCTGCGGATAGATATGGTTGTTGCGCGCCAGTTCCGCAAGTTCGGGGTTTTCGGCGCCCGGATTAAAAATGATTCGTTTGGGCTTGAGCGATAGGATATAATCATAATAAGCGCGCTGGTTGGCAGGCGAGAGATAAAGCGTAACGGTATCCACCCCTACGAGTTCCGGCAGGCCGGTTTGGATGGGCACATCTTCCACCCTGCCGGGCCTCTTACCCACCGCAATCACCTCGTGCTTTTTGTTGCGCAGGCTCTTAATAGCCAGATTGCTGTATCGTTCCGGATTTTCCGATGCCCCAAGCACTAGTGTTTTCTTAGGTGTTGACATAACATTTTTTTTTACGGTTTACAATTCAGGAATGAGCTCCCTAACCCGGGCGCATTCAAATCTCCTATAAGGGCGGACAATCCAGTCCACGGTATCTTTTCGCTCCGGTTACTTTTTTTCCCGGTCTGATACTGAGTGCGATATAACCGCCGCCCCGCGCCATGCTGGTTTTTCCGAGCAGGTTACCCAGGTTGTGCACACCCACCATTAGCGGTCCCAGTTTTACACCCGCTCCCACCCAAAATTGGTTTTGTGTATTATAGAGGAAGGGCAGATAAAACCCCAACAGCCGGGTTTCCCATCTCGGCGTAAGCCGGAAGCCGTTCAGATTATTCAGGTATAAGCGCTCTTCTCCTAACAGTCGCACAATATTTATGTTCAATTCCGCATTCACATAAAATGCATCCGTTACAAAACGATCCACGTTCAGAACAATGCGGGCCGGCATCCAGATCCGGTATTCACCTCTGAGAGGACTTGCACCGAATACGGCAGTCACCGAGTCGCTAAATGCTTCTGCACTGGGAATGCCGTTCAGAAAGGCCTCATCCATCCGGTTCCCGCTTACCCCTGCTGCCGGTATGGATCCCGCCCTGCTCTCGGTTCCGTAACGATAATGGGTAAACCCAACATCCAGCAATGATGCACCTATCTTCCAATCATAATCGTAATAGGATTCTTCGTCATCCATTGGCCCCGACACGGGTTTGATCAGGAGTTCCAGCCCCGCATCCATCGACAGGCCCATATAGCTTCCGGAAAACAAATTCCGGAGATTCTGCATGGTGGAATTGTTACTATTCCAACGGTCAATATTGGCTGAATAGCCATAGGAAAAACGGCCATCACGCAGTATGTATTGCTGTTCGTCTCCCACCAGTACCCTTTCCCGCCGCATATCCACCACATCACCGCGCCCACCTGCCAATCCTCGGTTAACCTTGGCCGTTACACCCGCATTCAACCGGTATTCGGGATGCTCAATGATGGTTCTGGCCACAGATCCGTACAATTCCAGCCAGGTGCTGGTACGGGCTTTCACACTTAGCAAATCCGCCCCCGGATTCAGCGAGAAAAATTCATTGACGGAAACAATCGTATCTACATAGTTGTATTTCGAACTTTTGACATCTGCAAAGGATCGCAGGTTGGCACCAAATGCAAAGGCTGTTTTTCTTCCCCAGGCAAAACGTGTGTTCAACAAATTCAGGTTAAACTGTTCGTTTCCCTTACGGGAAAAATTGCCGCTGCTTACATAGTATTTCGATTGCGTTGCTTTGGACAATAGCGAGTAATCCATCACCCGAATTGCATTGGTCTGGTACTTGGCCTGAAGCCCCACCAATGTGATATCCCAGGGATAAGGGGTATTGACGATGGAAGCGGGATTGTTGTGAACGCCCAGTGCACCGGCATAATTGGATCCTGCGATGGCATGATAGTCCTGCGCCCGGGAAATGAAAGACATACCCGCGAGAATAAGGACCCCAATCCCCCGTTTCACAGTGCCGGAATTATTGATCATACAAAGG
>DATCJQ010000512.1:0-2140 GCA_036562745.1 Flavihumibacter sp. | reverse complement strand
GACGAACAATTAGCACGGTTGCATCTCCAGCAACTGATTGAAGAGTTGGACTGCCAGATTCAGGTGGTTAAAACCCTTGACAGCGTGGCCTCCACGGTGGATTTTCTCGAAAAAGAACAGGCAGTCGATTTACTCTTTGTGGATATCGAACTGGGTGACGGCGACAGCTTCGAAATTTTCGAACAGCTCGATGTCAATATCCCGGTGATCTTCACCACGGCCTACGAACAGCATGCGATCAAGGCATTCAAGCAGTTGAGTGTGGACTACCTGCTTAAACCAATCACCAAGGAAGAGCTTTGGGAAGCCCTGATGAAATACAAGAAACATTATCGCGAGCCCGCTCCCCTGCTGGATATGATTTCCTGCTCACTGCTGAACCGGAACGGCCAGTACAAATCGCGCTTCCTGGCCAGGCTGGGTGCAAGAATGGTTTCGGTGCCCATGGAGTCGGTGGCTTATTTTTATACCAGGGACCGGGTTCAGTATATCAAAACGATGAAGGGACAGGATTATATGATCGACCGACCCCTGGATGAGATCGAAAACAACCTGGATCCCTCAAGGTTTTTCCGGGCCAACCGCCAGTTTATTCTGAATTATTATAGCATCCGAAAAACGCAGGCGTGGCTCAACGGCAAACTTAAAGTCTGCGTCGAACCCACGCCTTACGAAGAAATTGTGATCAGTCGCCTGCGGGCAGCCGATTTTCGCAAATGGCTGGGAGAGTAAGTCAGACTTTCCCTTCCATCCGCCGAAAACGGATTAAGGATTGGTCGAGAATATGGACGCTTCCTTCAGCAATACCCTCGGGTTCAGCTTCAGTTGGGCAACCACCAGTTCAGCCAGGTCTTCGGGATGCAGTACGCGTTCCGGATCGCCCTTAATCAGTTGTGAACTATAGGCCAGATCGGTTACCGTGGTGCTGGGCGCCAGGGTGGTTACACGGATCTGCTGCTTACGCACTTCCTGCATCAGGCTTTCCGACAGTCCGAATACACCGAATTTAGAAGCACTATAAGCACTGGTAACCGCTGCTCCGGCCTTACCGGCTGTGGAAGAAATATTGATTATATCACCGGATTTAGCGGCCAACATATCGGGTAGTACCGCGCGGGTTACATAGTACACACCAAAGAGATTCACTTTTACCTGGTTTTCCCATTCTTCGGGCTCCAGTTCCAGGAAACTGCCGAATTTACCAATGCCCGCATTGTTGATCAGGATATTAAAGGGACCAGTCTGCGTGCGCAATTTTTCGATGGCCGCTTCCACTGCCAGGCGATCGCTTACATCGGCCGTAGCATATACCGCTTTTCCGCCTTTCGATTTGATTTCCTCCGCCACCGCAGCCACATCTTTTTCGGTTCTTGCGAGCAATGCCACCTGTACGCCTTCTGCAGCCAGCGCCTGGGCGATGGCCTTCCCGATTCCTTTACCTGCACCCGTTACCAGGGCAGTTTTTCCGTTTAATGATTGCATATGAATTGTATGAAATGTTTAAAATATATAAAGCTTTCCTAATAGTTACTTTTAGTAACCAAAGGTACCTAACTTTGAATAAACGGCTCTGTTAAATTGATATGGCAGTTCAAAAACGCGATAGGGAAAAAATAGCAGCGGTGCTCAATAGCCGTCGCGGCAGGGGAAATATCTGTCCGGTTAAGGATATTCTGGCCCGTTATGGCGATAAATGGTCGCTCTACACCATTCTCCTGCTCGGGCGGGATGGCGCTCTGCGCTTCACGGAAATCCGCACGGGCATCAGCGGCATCTCCCAGCGCATGCTGACCGTTACGCTGAGAGCTTTGCTGGAGGATGGCATCATCACCCGCACCGAATATGCCGAAACACCTCCGCGTGTTGAATACGCCCTGAGTTCCCTGGGCGAAAGCCTGCTGAAAGAACTGGTTCGTCTGGCCACCTGGTCGGCCGAACATTTTGAGGAAATCAAAAAAGCACGTAAAGCCTTTAAAAAATAAAACTGAATATATGGAAATAGGCATCTGTTCCTTTGCAGATATTGGCACACACCCGGTTTCGGGCGAGAAAATTTCAGCCCACCAGCGGATGAAAAATCTGCTTGAGGAAATTGAACTGGCCGATCAACTCGGGCTGGATGTATTTGCTATCGGGGAAC
>DATCJQ010000300.1:0-10214 GCA_036562745.1 Flavihumibacter sp. | reverse complement strand
AGCAGCTGGAGCGGCAGAAGCGGCAGCAGCAGGTGTTGCAGCCGATCCGTTGACGGGGCCGGCAATTGGTCCGGTGCTCGGATGGCCGATCGGGGCAGCAGGAGAGGGCATCAGTACATTGGCAGCGGTATTAAACAGGATTTCGGACATGGGATATTGAATTTTAAGTGCTTAGAAGCGTTTCCTTAATGCTTTCGGACGTTTCGGCCCGGTAATTTTCCATGTTTTGAACGTGAAATCGGGGCGGTTGGTATCTGACCGGAAGCCATTCATCGATTTATTTTATAAATTGTCTTTTTGTGATACATTCCTTACCTTTGCCCACTATTTATTTTGGGAAAGATAGGTGAGTTCCATATAAAGTATTGATTTACAACCTGTTTCGTTTCGGTCACCCGGCCGCTTAACGAGCAGGAATTTGTATGCACTCATTTTACTGACCAAGGGGATAGGATCCATAAAACACAATCTGTAGTATATATATGGCTATCAAAAAAGAAAATCGTCCCAAGTCCAGTTTCTCCAAAATCACCATTGGACTGGCTTCACCCGATTCCATCCTGGAAAAAAGTTACGGTGAAGTGTTGAAGCCTGAAACCATTAACTATCGTACCTACAAGCCTGAAAGAGACGGTCTGTTCTGCGAGCGCATTTTCGGTCCGGTTAAGGACTATGAGTGTGCCTGTGGAAAGTACAAGCGGATCCGTTATAAGGGTATTGTGTGCGACCGATGCGGTGTTGAGGTAACAGAGAAGAAGGTTCGTCGCGAGCGTATGGGGCATATCAAGCTGGTAGTGCCGGTAGTACATATCTGGTACTTCAAGAGTCTCCCCAACAAAATTGGCTACCTGCTTGGGATGAGCTCCAAGAAACTGGAAAGCATCATTTATTACGAAAGATTTGTGGTTATTCAGCCCGGTATCCGGGCCGATAAAGGGCAGAACGTTGGGGATTTGCTGACAGAAGAGGAATACCTCGATCTGCTGGAAACCCTGCCGAAAGACAACCAGTATCTGCCGGATGAGGATCCCAACAAGTTTATCGCCAAGATGGGTGCGGAAGCCATTCACGATCTGCTGGCCCGCATCGATCTGGATCAACTGAGCTATGATCTGCGGAATGCTGCTGCTACCGAAACCTCTCAGCAACGTAAAGCCGATGCGCTGAAACGTCTGAGTGTGGTGGAAGCCTTCCGTGATGCCAACAGCCGTATTACCAACCGTCCTGAATGGATGGTTATGCAATATATCCCGGTTATTCCGCCGGAACTGCGTCCGCTCGTTCCCCTGGACGGTGGCCGTTTTGCTTCTTCCGACCTGAACGACCTGTATCGCCGGGTAATTATCCGGAACAACCGTCTGAAGCGTCTGCTGGAGATTAAAGCCCCCGAGGTGATCCTGCGTAACGAAAAACGTATGCTGCAGGAAGCGATCGACTCACTGTTCGACAACAGCCGTAAATCCAACGCGGTGAAAGCCGAAGGTGGTCGCGCACTGAAATCGCTCTCTGATGTGCTGAAAGGTAAACAAGGCCGTTTCCGTCAGAACCTGCTCGGTAAACGTGTTGACTATTCTGGTCGTTCCGTAATCGTGGTAGGTCCGGAACTGAAAATGCACGAATGTGGTCTGCCGAAAGATATGGCGGCTGAGTTGTTCAAGCCGTTTATCATCCGCAAACTGATCGAGCGTGGTATCGTTAAAACTGTAAAGAGTGCCCGTAAACTGGTGGATAAAAAAGAACCGGTGATTTGGGACATTCTCGAAAATATTCTGAAAGGTCACCCGGTAATGCTGAACCGTGCCCCAACACTGCACCGTTTGTCAATCCAGGCCTTCCAGCCCAAACTGATCGAAGGTAAAGCGATTCAGCTGCACCCCCTGGTAACCACGGCCTTCAACGCCGACTTCGATGGTGACCAGATGGCGGTACACGTGCCGCTGAGCAACGCTGCCATTCTGGAAGCTCAGTTGCTGATGCTCTCTTCTCACAACATTCTGAACCCGCAGAATGGTACGCCGATCACCCTGCCTTCTCAGGACATGGTACTCGGTCTGTACTATATCACCAAGGGTAAGAAATCTACCGAAACCGAAAAGGTTCGTGGTGAGGGCATGAGTTTCTATTCTCCCGAAGAAGTGATGATCGCTTACAACGAGAACCGCATCGATCTGCATGCGTTTATCAAAGTGAAAGTGAACGTGCGTAACAGCAAGGGAGAACTGGAGAAAAAACTCGTTGAAACCACTGTGGGTCGCGTACTCTTCAACCAATTTGTTCCGGCTGAAGTGGGTTATGTGAACGCATTGCTTACCAAGAAATCACTCCGGGATATCATCGGTGATATCATCAATATCACCAACGTTCCGAAAACTGCGAAATTCCTCGATGAAATCAAGCAGCTCGGATTCCGTATGGCCTTCCGTGGTGGTCTGTCGTTCAACCCGCAGGATCTGATCATTCCCGATGTGAAAGAGCAACTGCTGGAAAACGCCAAAGCTGAGGTGGAAGAAGTGTGGGACAACTATAACATGGGTCTGATCACCAATAACGAACGTTATAACCAGATTGTAGATATCTGGTCGAGGGTGGATACCCGTATCACGGAGACCCTTATCCGCGAAATGCAGAATGACAAGCAGGGCTTCAACTCTGTTTACATGATGCTGGATTCCGGTGCCCGTGGTTCCAAGCAGCAGGTAAAACAGCTGGCTGGTATCCGGGGTCTGATGGCCAAGCCGCGTAAGAGTGGTTCTACCGGATCAGAGATCATCGAGAACCCGATCCTTTCCAACTTTAAAGGCGGTCTGAACGTATTGGATTACTTCATCTCTACGCACGGTGCCCGTAAAGGTCTGGCCGATACCGCCCTTAAAACTGCGGATGCCGGTTACCTGACCCGTCGTCTGGTGGACGTTGCACAGGATGTGGTGATCACTGAACAGGATTGCGGAACCCTCCGTGGTATTGCAACCACAGCGCTGAAGGATAATGAAGATATCATTGAACCGCTGAGAGACCGTATCGAAGGAAGAAATTCCCTCCATGATATTTATGATCCTGTAACCGACGAGCTGATTGTGAAGGCTGGTGAGGAAATCACTGCCGACAAAGCAAAACGCATTGAGGAAGCAGGTATCGAAACCGTTGAAATCCGTTCCGTACTGACCTGCGAAAGCAAACGCGGTGTGTGTGTGAACTGTTACGGTAAAAACCTGGCAACCGGTTACACGGCGCAGAAAGGTGATGCAGTTGGTATCATCGCTGCCCAGTCAATCGGTGAACCTGGTACCCAGTTGACCCTGCGTACCTTCCACGTGGGTGGTGTTGCCGGATCCGCATCTGTTGAATCCAGCATCGTTGCCAAATTCGATGGCACCATGATGTTCGACGGCTTGCGTACCGTAACCACCGAAAACAACGAAGGTGAAAAAGTGCAGGTGGTAATCGGCCGTACCGGTGAGATCCGTAACATGGACGTGGAAAATGATCGTCTGCTGAACGTGATCAATATCCCCTACGGTGCTACCCTGGCGGTGAAAGACGGTCAGAAAGTGAAGAAAGGCGATACGATTTGTACATGGGACCCCTATAACAACGTTATCATCGCCGAAATTCCGGGTACCATCCGTTTCGAACACGTAATTGAAGGCGTTACCTATCGCGAAGAATCTGACGAACAAACAGGTCACCGCGAGAAAGTGGTAATCGAAACCAAGGATAAAACCAAGATCCCGTCCATCCTCGTGGAAGGTAAGGAGATCAAATCTTACAACCTGCCCGTAGGTTCTCATATCATCGTGGATGAAGGAGACGACGTGAAAGCAGGACAGGTATTGGTTAAGATTCCGCGTGTGCTTGGTAAACTGCGCGATATCACCGGTGGTCTGCCGCGTGTAACCGAGCTGTTCGAAGCACGTAACCCGGGTAACCCCGCTATCGTTTCTGAAATCGACGGTGTGGTAACCTTCGGAGCCATCAAACGTGGTAACCGTGAGATCATCGTGGAAGCCCGTGATGGTGTAACCAAGAAATACCTCGTACCGCTTACCAGACAGATCCTGGCTCAGGATGGTGACTTCGTGAAAGCCGGTTCTCCGCTCTCCGACGGTCAGATCGCACCGAGCGATATCCTGGCAATCAAAGGACCTTTCGCGGTTCAGGAATACGTGGTGAACGAAATCCAGGAAGTGTACCGTTTACAAGGTGTGCGTATCAACGATAAACACATCGAGGTAATCGTACGTCAGATGATGAAGAAAGTACAAATCGTTGATCCGGGTGATACCAAGTTCCTGGAAGACGATACCGTTGATAAGTTTGACTTCATCGAAGAAAACGACTGGATCTACGATAAGAAAGTTGTTACCGATCCGGGAGAAAGTACCCGTATGCGCGCCGGTCAGATTGTGAACCTGCGTGAGCTTCGGGAAGAAAACTCTATCCTGCGTCGTGCGGATAAAAAACTGGTTGAATATCGCGATGCTCAGTCTGCCACTTCTCATCCGCTGCTGTTGGGTATTACCAAGGCTTCACTGGGAGTACAAAGCTGGATCTCAGCTGCTTCCTTCCAGGAAACCACAAAAGTACTCAGCACCGCTGCGATCAACGGTAAAACCGATGATATGATGGGACTGAAGGAAAATGTGATCACAGGTCATCAGATTCCGGCTGGTACAGGTCTTCGTGATTTCGAAAACATGATCGTGGGAAGCAAGGAGGAATATGAATTGCTCCAGACTACCCGTGAAGCCATGAATTTCGACGAGGAAGAATAAAAGAATTCGTTTTTCAAAGTGCCTGATGCCTCCGTGTATCAGGCACTTTTTCTTTTTTACCGCTCGAAAATTTTGCCGATGTTTACACAAAGCGTTAAAATTGGGCAGAATTTAAAAGCACAGTAAAAGGTTCTGCCAAATCCCTTAATTTGCCTTATACAAATACTATTTCATGAAGTATCTTTCTCTGGTTTTAAGTGCTGTTGCGACCCTGATTAGTGGTTATGTATTGTTTCAGCACACGGGTTCTAAATCTAACAGTACTAAAACTGATCCGGACGCAACCAATACTGCCGGTCAGCCGGCTGATTTCCGGATCGCTTATTTCGATATTGATTCCCTGCAGAGCAAATACGAGTATTTCAAGGATGCGCTGGCTCAATTGAAAGTGAAGGAGGAAAATATGAATAAGGAACTTTCCACCCTGGAGCGTTCTTATCAGAAAAAAATCAACGAATGGCAACAGAAAGGTGCCAGCATGAGCCAGGCAGAAGCAGAAGCTGTTCAGCGTGAATACGGCCAGATGCAGCAGAACTATCAGCAGCGTCGACTTACCCTCGAGCAGCAACTCGAAAACCTGAAGATGGACTATAAAAAGAACATCAAGGCGAAAATCGAAGATTACCTGCGCGAGTTCAACAAGGAAAAAGGATATGCCTATATCATTTCCTATGAACCTGAGCTGATGTTTTACCGCGATACGATTTATAATATCACCGATCAGATCATCGAAGGGCTGAACGCTGAATACAAGAAATCAACCGCAGAGAAGAAGAAATAATCCCAACGGATTGCTTCCATAAAGATGTTCGACCCGCGACACCCTCGCGGGTTTTCTTTTGCCCGTCCGTTCCCCGTCTCCCTCGTTTTCTTCGTCTGCCCGTTCCCTTTGTCTCCTTTGTTCCCTTGTCTCCTTTGTCCGCCCTTCTCCCTTCCCCCTTCTCCTTTGTTTCTTTCCTCCCTTTCCTTATCTTTCCCTCTAAACTAACAGCATATGACTCAGGAAGGCGCTTCATTCAAACCTACCCTAGGATTACTGGATGCCACCATGATAGTGGCAGGTTCCATGATCGGATCGGGGATCTTTATCGTTTCATCTGATATCGCCCGAAACGTGGGAAGCGCCGGCTGGTTGATCTTTGTCTGGCTGTTGACCGGTTTTATGACACTCACGGCTGCGTTGAGCTATGGAGAACTGAGTGCCATGTATCCGAAAGCAGGCGGGCAATATGTTTACCTCAAAGAAGCATACAATCCTCTTATCGGGTTTTTATATGGCTGGAGTTTTTTCGCCGTTATTCAGACCGGAACCATTGCAGCGGTAGGGGTGGCTTTCTCCAAATTCGCGGCCTATATTTTTCCGCAGTTAAGTGAGAAAAACATATTACTCGACCTTGGTTACTTCCAGTTTTCCTCTGCGCAACTCGTGGCCGTAATCGTGGTGGTGTTGCTCTCTTATGTCAACACACGAGGAGTTAAGGAAGGAAAGCTCATTCAGACCACTTTCACCCTGGCGAAATTGCTGGCGTTATTCGGACTCATCGTATTCGGATTTATTCTTGGTGCAAGAGCCGGAGTTTGGGATGCCAACTGGGCCGATGCCTGGAGCTTTGGAAAGCTTGCCAAAACCGATGTCGCCACCGAACTGGCTTATGTTGGAGAAACCGTGGAGAAAAGTTTTTATCCCACCTGGTTTGCCATTGTAGGCGCTCTCTCCGCAGCGATGGTTGGATCCGTCTTCAGCAGCGATGCCTGGAACAACGTAACCTTTATTGCCGGTGAAATCAAAAGACCGGAAAAAAATATCGGGCTCAGCCTGTTTTTCGGTACCCTGATTGTAACCGTGGTTTATGTATGCGCCAACCTCATGTACACGGCGGTGCTTCCCATGAACGAGATCGCTTTTGCGCAGGATGATCGGGTGGCTGTAGCGGCATCCCAATACATTTTTGGAGAAGTCGGCACCATCGTGATTGCGCTTATGATTATGGTGTCCACCTTTGGCTGTAACAACGGATTGATCCTCTCCGGAGCTCGGGTCTATTATACCATGGCGAAAGACGGACTCTTCTTTAAATCAGTAGGCCGGCTGAACCAGAACGGTGTGCCGGCGAAGGCGCTCTGGATTCAATGTATCTGGGCAAGTATCCTCTGCCTGAGTGGCAGATACGGCGATCTGCTCGATTATGTGGTATTTGTGGTGCTGATTTTCTACGTGCTGACCATAATCGGGATTTTTAAACTGCGCCGCACGAAGCCCGATATGCCGCGTCCATATAAAGCCTTCGGCTATCCGATCCTGCCAGCCTGTTATATTCTGCTGGCCTCGGCTATGTGTATTGCGCTGCTCTTTACCAAACCCAAGTTTGCATCGTTCGGATTGCTGATCGTGCTGATCGGAATCCCGCTTTATTTCCTTGCAGTAGCGGGGAAAAAAGATGGCGAACAAGAGCCGGAAGCGTCTTAATGAATGAAAACTCCTGCGGGCAATGTATGGATTGGCTAAGGACCGGATGGACGGTTTAGCCGGTTCCTGCCAGAGTTCTTACCTTTGGCGCCTGAGGCCATTCGAGGCAAACAAAACATTCATTCATGAATTTTGATCAGTTATTCGAGCAGTTCAATCAGGTAAAAGTTGCCGTTGTGGGAGATGTGATGCTGGATACCTACTGGTGGGGAAGGGTAGAGCGGATTTCTCCCGAAGCTCCGGTGCCCGTAGTGGCGCTGGATCGTAGTGAACTGCGAATAGGCGGTGCCGGTAATGTGGCACTGAACCTGCGTTCACTGGGCGCGCCGGTGGCCATATTCTCCGTACTGGGTGAAGATAACGATGGCCGTCAGCTCGATGAACTCCTTACCAATAAGGGAATCGATACATCCTATCTGTTCTTTAGTACGGAGCGCAAGACGACCAATAAAATCAGGGTGATCAGCCGCAACCAACAGATGATGCGCCTCGATTCCGAAACCATCCGCGACCTCAGCACCACCGAGGAAAATGCACTGTACGACCGCCTGGAAGACTATATCGTCAAGGAGAAGCCATCTGTGCTGGTTTTTGAAGATTATAACAAGGGCGTGCTCACCACCTCCCTCATCGATAAACTGATTCAACTCTGTAAAAAAGAAGGGATAATCACCACCGTGGATCCCAAGAAAAAAAACTTCTTCGCCTACAAAGGAGTGGATATTTTCAAGCCCAACCTGAAGGAAGTGAAAGAGGGACTCAACCTGGCCATGGAGAAAGTGAGTCTCGACGAACTGCAGGAAGTGCATCGCCTCCTCCGCAAGGAACTGGAACATGAAATATCCTTTATCACCCTTTCGGAGAAAGGTGTGTTTGCCCAGCAGGGGGATCAGTCGGTACTAACGCCATCGCATATACGAAACATCGCCGATGTATCTGGTGCGGGCGATACAGTGATCGCAGTTGCTTCCCTCGTGTATGCTGTTACCAGAAATGTACAGCTCTTTGCCGCAGTGGCCAATATCGCAGGCGGATTGGTATGCGAGGAAGTGGGAACCGCCGCAATCGATAGAGAGCGGTTGCTGCAGGAATGCAAAATTCTTCTGAACCAGTTTGGGTGATATTTATAGGCTAAGGAAGGCGAATGACAATCGTCAATCCTGGGTAAGGATCCGGATTTTATTGAATCCCTGCAGCCGGAGGAACTCATGCAGAACCATTAATGCCTGTTCATCCGCACGATTTAAAATTCCTCTTTCGGTTGCGCGTTGCCGTAATTTTTCACGGGCACTCACTACCAGTTGATTGGTTTCCTCCTGACTCCAGTTACCATCTTCGATAAACACTTCGGCATCGGATGGATTCACAATGATGTCCAGAATTTTCGCTGAGGGTAGCTGCAGCGATACGGAATCTCCCGCGATAAATATACGGGAACTGTCGACTGCAGAAAGATCGGTGCCGGCATAGAGTTTTCCCTTTACCACCAGCACCAGTCGGTCGGTGGTAACAATGGGAGCGGGACTGATCCACTCGAGTATTTTTTTTGCTGATGCACCGCGGGCAGGACGCACCAGTCCCACCGCCACTTCGTCGGAAGCTTCAATTGTTACCAGGTTAGCCAGCTGTTTGATTTCCGTTATCAAAACGGGTGTTTCATCAATGAGTACCGGGGAGGGGCGGAACAACCTGCCCGGAGAGGGCAGTCCCAGCCATCGGGTACCCATCCAGTACAGGCCGATGCCGATCAGAAGTATCCCAACTATGCGAACTATCGGCTTCATGGCAAACGAGTGCTTTGGTCAATAAATTCGATACCTACTTCTTCGAATCCAAGCTGCCTGCAAAACTGCTCCACCCATTGGCGGGTATGCTTCCGGGTTGTTTCAAGAATACCGGTTTCCGGCAGCGCAGCTTCAATTTGTTTTTCGGCCTGGGCCAGCAGGGCATTGCGTTCTGCCTGATCAAAGCCGGTGCGCAGCAAACCGACTTCCTCGTATTCCACTTTGATTTTGTCGGGCTGGATTTCGATTGACTGCACTTCTGGTGCAGGGAGTATCAGATGAATACGTTTGCCATTTGCCGAAACGTTTTTTTCATCCAATTGTGAGAGATCTATTCCCGCTTTCACCACGGCTTCCACGCTGAGCAGGATTTTGCGGTCGCCGATCTTGTACCAGGTCTGGTTGTCGTTTGCCTTTACGATTTTGGAAAGCGTATACCGGGTGGTGGTGAGGGCACCCATCTCCTTAATGGCCATTACCTTTTCACGGGGCGCAGAGGTCGGTTGGCAACCGGTCAGTACCAGCAGAAAAAGACCTGTTATATACTGCCCAAATTTGCCCATATTTGCAAATTACGTTTTTCGTAATTTGATCGTATGGAAAAATATGCTGTTGTGGTGGCCGGTGGCACCGGATTGCGGATGGGTACAAAAGTTCCAAAACAATTCCTTCTGCTCAGAGATAAGCCCGTACTCTGGTATACCCTGAACACCTTTCTGGATGCCTATTCCGATCTTCAGATCATCCTGGTGTTGAACGAGCATCATCTCGACAAGGGCCAGGCGATTCTGCGTTCCACCTATGATCCCGACCGTATCTGGATGACAACCGGCGGTGAAACCCGTTTCCATTCGGTACGAAACGGCCTGCAGCATATCCGTCGCCATTCAATTGTGTTTGTTCATGACGGCGTGCGCTGTCTCCTAACTCCCGAGCTTATACGAAGATGTTATGAGGGGGCGGTCGATAAGGGGAATGCCATCCCCGCTACCACGGCCGTGGATTCGGTGCGGCTCGAAACCGTGAATGGAAACACGCCCATCGATCGCGACCGGGTGCGCTTTATCCAAACTCCCCAGACTTTTTATTCGGATATTATCAAAACCGCCTACGAACAGGATTTCCATGAGTCTTTCACCGACGAAGCCAGTGTAGTGGAAAAGCTCGGAGTGAAAATCAATCTTATTG
>DATCJQ010000276.1:0-1606 GCA_036562745.1 Flavihumibacter sp. | reverse complement strand
GGAAAGCGATGGCAACTGCGTATAGGGATCGATCAGCGAGATGCTTATCCACCTGGCGGTATCATTACCCCGAATATGACAATCGATGCCCAGTTGGTTGAACTGGGGTATTTCCAGGGTCATCCGTACATCGTCGTTCACTGAATAATTGCTGAAATTATAATGCCCGATCAGTTCAGCCTGCTGCCCTTCCAGCCGGCTCATGGTGAAGAATCCCTGTCCGGGTTTGGTGCCTGCCGATATAGCGGTGGAAGAGAGATTCAAATCCCAGTGCGACCAGCCCGCCATACCGGGATTACGACCCGCACGATACACCGTGTCGGGCAATGCAAACATATCTTCCTCATAGGGCAATACCAGCGGTTCAGTGGAGAGATAACGCCAATGCACAACCGCCGTATCATTATGGGGATTAGTATCCTCATTTTTCGAAATAACCAGCGTGAATTCGGCAGTTTCACCGGGGTTTCCTTCCGCCTTTACGGAGCTGTTCCAACGATATCTTTCACCGGGCGCCCAGTCTTTTACCAAGGTATCTTTCGCGTATTCCACCCCATTTTTCAATACCTGCAGGAAAATGGTGTCGGCAAATTCATCGGGTGATTCGTTCCGCAGATTGAGACGGAAATTCAGTTGCGCTTCCCGAAGCGAGGGCGCGCGGTTAACCAGCAGACTGTCCTCCGCCCGGATGGAGAAATCGCCACCGGCACCGGGAGGATCACAGAACACATTCGATGCCGTTACCACCGGCTTGGCTATGGATCGTTCACCCAGTTTGGTTCCCCGGATGGGTTGCACTGTTACCCAATAGGTTTGTCCGCCTTTCAGATTTTCTATCCTGAAATTGGTATCATCCGTGATCCCGACAGTTTCCATTTCATTTCCGTTGAAAATCAGTACTGCCATGGAGTCGATTCCATTGAGGCGGGTCCAGCTTACATCAATCACATTCTCGCAGGGACTGTTTACCGAAAAAATCATTTCCCGCAGGATGGTGAAGGGCTGCGAAATGCTTTCCTGTCCGCTTGCCAGGTGTTTGATCTTAAACAGTACATCAGTGCTGATAATACCGGGGATATTCCAGAATCTTCGGCTATTCGTAATCGTTGCATCCGGCAGCACCACCCAGTTGGCTCCGTTATTGTTGGAATAGGAAAACTCATACGCGTCGGACTCATGACCGGGATGCGACCACTGTATCTGGCGGTTCTGACCGTTTTTATAAAGCTCTCCACCGGCTGGTTGCAGAAGGCGGAGTTCGGGTTCATCCCAGTTGTACACCACTTTAAATGCCTGCGGACCGAAGGGCACTTCGTACCCCTTCACCTTTACGAGATAACGTCCGGGCATGGCATGATCGATCACCACCTGTTCGATATTGTTCACTCGATCCTTTCCACGTACCGCCTGTTGCAGCACGCCGTTTACACTGGTATCGAGAATATAGGGATCGTAGACCGACCCGTCGGGTAATTGAACCGTGATGTCGAGATCATTCACCAGGGCTTTGGCAGAATAATAAGAAGCCGGACGATCATGCCAATAAAGCATGATCTTCAAATTCCTAACTTCCCTGGTGAGTTCAATTTCAAAACTGGTTTCCTCC